>CAYWDL010000073.1:3536-8551 GCA_964457015.1 uncultured Roseburia sp.
GTATTATGAATGAATATAATAACAAGCAACAAAAACTGTTTTTTATAGAGGCTGCACTTTTGATTGAAGCGGGATATAAGAATTTTTCCACTGAATTATGGTATATACACACAGATGAAAACGTCAGAATACAGCGACTGATGGAGTCTCGCGGCTATACAAAAGGTAAATGCTTAAGTATTATTAACAACCAGCTTTCAGAAGAAAGTTTTAGAGAAAATTGCGATTTTGTAATTGATAACGGAAATGATTTCAATATTACTAAAAATCAGATAGAAAAACATATGATTTTCTGCTATAATATTTCTATTGATTAAAAACGTTTTGGAAGGGACAAAGAACATTATGTCAAATATGTTAAAATTACCTGAACATATGGTGTTCGGACTTGATATCGGTACAAGAAGTATCGTAGGGTCTGTTGGCTATATGGATAAGAATAAATTCAAGGTGGTAGCTCATTTTGTGAAGGAACACGAAACCAGAGCAATGATGGATGGTCAGATTCATGACATTGGAATGGTTGGAAATACAATTGATGATGTGAGAAGAGAGCTTGAAAATCAGATTGGAAGACCATTAAAGGAAGTGTGTATAGCAGCGGCCGGACGTGTTTTGAAGACGCTTAATGTACATATTGAGGTTGAACGAGAGAATGATTTGCCTATTACAAGCGAAGATATTTATGCTCTTGATTCAATGGGTATTGATAAGGCGTATGATGAGATACGCAAGCAGTACAATGACACCAACTTTTACTGTGTAGGCTACTCTGTTATAAAGTACTATATGAATGACTTTTATATTAACAATCTTGAGGGCCACAAGGCAAAAAAGATTGGTGCAGATATTCTTGCAACATTTTTACCTAATGATGTTGTAGAAGGCTTGTATTCGGCAGTTTCCATTGCGGACCTTGAAGTACAGAGTCTTACATTGGAGCCTATTGCAGCAATTAACATTGCAATTCCTGAGCATTTCAGATTATTAAACATTGCATTGGTTGATGTGGGAGCAGGAACTAGCGATATATCCATAACAAAGGATGGAAGCATTATTGCATACGGTATGATTCCTCATGCCGGTGATGAGATTACAGAGGCTATCGCACATAAATGTCTTGTGGATTTCAACAAAGCAGAAGAAATAAAGCGCGCATCCATACTTGAGGATGATATTACATATACTGATATTCTTGGATTGCCAAATACTGTTCATAGCAAAAAAATTCGTTCTTATTATGCCGAAACAGTTGATAATACAACAAGAGAGATTGCTGAAAAGATTACAGAGCTTAACGGTGGAAAAAGCGTTAATGCAGTATTCGTTGTAGGCGGCGGTGGTAAAGCATACGGATTTACAGATAAGCTTGCAAAGCACTTGGGACTTTCTAAGGAAAGAGTGGCATTGCGTGGTGCTGAAGTACTTGGTGATGTTGATTTCCTTATGGATAATGTAGTTAAAGACCCTCTGTTGGTTACACCGATTGGTATTTGCGTAAATCATTACAACCAAAAGAATAATTTCATATTTGTAACAATCAACGATGAAAAGATTAAGCTATATGACAATGACAGATTAACTGTAGTCGATGCAGCTGCACAGATTAATTTCCCTAACGAGGAGCTTTTCCCGAGACGCGGAGAATCAATTAAATATACAGTTAACGGCATTGATAAGATGGTTAAAGGCGAAATCGGCGAGCCTGCTGTTATTATCATCAATGGCGAGGTTGGAAATATTAATACAAAGATTAAGAAAAATGATAAGATTACAATTACGCCATCAACCGCAGGCGAAAAGGCAAGCTATAAAGTATCACAGATACCGGGCTTTAAGGATTCCATCAAGTTTACGATTAATGGTAATGTTCTTGAGTGTCCGAAATTTGTTAATGTAAATGGTGAATTAGCATCCGGTTCGTATGATATTAAAGATGGCGATAATATTGAGATTTTGGAATGTTATACAGTTTCACAGATTATGACATTTATGGATTTGGAATTCGAAAAAAGTCTTGTAAAGATTAACGGTCATGAGGCTTCGGCTGATGAACCTGTATATGAAAACTTTAATATAACAATCGAGGAAAGAAAAGCTCCTGTTGTCGAAGAAAATGATGAGACATTGGAAGAAGCTGAAGATGATACATATACAGAGCAAAGCAATGCTCCTGCTTCGGATAAGATTTATGTTATCGTAAACACTCAGGTGGTTAATCTTACAGGAAAATCATCATACATTTTTGTTGATATACTTGATTTCTATCCATTTGATACATCAAAGTCAGGCGGAAGAGAGGTTGTTATGACCATTAACGGAAATAAAGCAACATTTACAGATCCTATTAACGACGGAGATATAATAGATTTGTATTGGAATTAATAAATTGGGAAGGGTAAAAAAATGGATATTAAATTATGGCGTGAAATCCTCTATCCATATGAAATGGCCGTAGATGAACTCACTCTTAAATTTGAAAACATCATAAAGGAATACAGAAAAGAAGGTATTTATTCACCAATTGAGTTGGTATCCGGACGTGTAAAGCGTATTTCAAGCATTCTTGAGAAGTGTCAGAAGAAGAATATTGAGATTGATGATATTGCTGATAAAATCGAGGATATTGCCGGCATTAGAATTATTTGTCAGTTTGTTGAGGATATACATAAGGTTGTAGAAATTATTGAAAACAGGACCGATATAAAGATTCTTCATTCAAAGGATTATGTAACCAATATGAAGCCTAGTGGATACAGAAGCTATCATATGATTGTAGAATATGAAATTCAGACCATTAAGGGACCTACTCCTATTAAGGTGGAGATTCAGATACGTACATTGGCGATGAATTTTTGGGCAACCATCGAGCATTCATTGCAATACAAATATCGTCAGAATATGCCTGAACATATTCGCGAAAGACTTTCTTCAGCATCACAGGCTATAATTGCTTTGGATACGGAAATGAGTTCAATTAGAGATGAAATCATGGACTCGCAGAACTCATTTAGAATCAAGTCACATATTATAACCGAGATATTGAACCTTATACAGAATTTGTACAGAGTTGCCAATAAACGGGAGATTATAAAAATTCAAGACGAATTTTACAGAATTTACAAAAAGGACGACATTCAGTCATTACAAAGATTTTTAAATGAACTTGATGTCATCGCTGAGGGCTACAGAGTTCAAGGCGTGGAAGAAGATTTAGAGTAGAAAGATATAATAAAATGTCAAGTAATATTCAAAGAATTGATAAACTAATTGCAAACTCCTTGTCATACACAAGAAGTCAGGCAAGAGAGCTTATAAAAAAGAAAAAAGTAATTGTAAATGATTTAGTTATAAAATCAGCTGATGAGAAGGTTAATCCTGATACAGATAATATTGTTGTTGACGGAAAACCTCTCAGGTACAGCAAGTTTGTATACTATATGTTAAACAAACCTGCAGGTGTTGTTTCCGCTACAAATGACAACACCTGCAAAACTGTGTTGGAACTTATTACCGAGCCTTCAAAAAAGGATTTATTTCCTGTGGGAAGACTTGATAAGGACACCGAGGGTTTGTTGTTGATTACCAATGACGGAGAATTGAGCCATTCACTGCTAAGTCCAAAGAAGCATGTTGACAAAACATATTATGTTGAGACAGACGGTATTATCACAGAAGAAATGGCCACACAAATAGAAAACGGACTTGATATAGGTGATGATAAACCTACGTTACCTGCCAGAATAGAGCTTATTATTGATGATGAAGCTTTTTCAACAAAAGCATATCTAACCATTACAGAAGGTCGATTTCATCAGGTAAAAAGAATGTTTAAAGCAGTAGGCCGTGAGGTTACGTATTTGAAGCGCATCTCCATGGGTAATCTTGTGCTTGATGAAAAATTGGAAAAAGGTTCTTATAGAGAATTAACCGAAAATGAGTTATCATTATTAAAGAATAGAGGTGTTTAACCTATGTTTAATAATTTCGATGGTGTTATTTTTGACCTTGACGGTACGCTTATTGATTCAATGGGCATATGGCATCAGATAGATATAGATTATCTTGGCAGTAAAGGAATTGAACTGCCTGATGATTTACAGGAAAAGGTGGAAGGAAAGAGCTTTAGAGAAACCGCAATTTATTTCAAGGAGCGTTTTAATCTTCCTGAAACAATTGAAGATATAATGAATGTTTGGAATGTTATGTCCTTTGATATGTATACCACAAAGGTTGTTTTAAAACCGGGTGTTATAAATATTTTGGAGCATATCATGGATAAGGGCTTGAAAATAGGTATAGCAACAAGCAATTCTACTCATTTAACAAAGGCTGTACTAAAAGCGATGAAAATAGACCGGTATTTTAATGCAGTTGTTACAGGAAATGATGTGAATAAGGGTAAGCCGGACCCGGAGATTTACCTGAAAGCAGCCGATAGATTAAAGCTTCATCCATCGAAATGCTTTGTGTTCGAGGATATACCAAGTGGTATTCTTGCCGGCAAAAATGCAGGAATGACTATATGTGCTGTTGAGGACAAGTATTCATACGAATTAAAGGAAAGGAAAATGCAGTTGGCTGATTATTATACAGTTGATTACAACGCTTTTCTTAAAGATTTTTGTTATTAGAAACGAGGACTATTATGACTAATGGATTTTTACCAATATCAAAAGAAGATATGCGTGCTTTAGGTATAGAACAGCTTGATTTTGTCTATGTTATCGGTGATGCTTATGTTGACCATCCGTCTTTTGGTCATGCCATAATCAGCAGAGTTCTTGATGCTAACGGATATAGTGTTGGTATTATTTCGCAGCCTGATTGGAAGGATAAGGATAGTATAAATATTCTTGGTGAACCAAGACTTGGTTTTCTTGTAATGGGCGGAAATATGGACTCAATGGTAAACCATTATAGCGTTTCTAAAAAAAGAAGAACTACCGATGCATTTACCCCGGGCGGTGTTATGGGCAAAAGACCTGATTATGCAACCACAGTGTATTGCAACC
>CAYWDL010000074.1:0-8534 GCA_964457015.1 uncultured Roseburia sp.
CATATTTCTTAGAAATAGTATCCTTTGTGGCAAACCATAAATCCTGCTTTGTATCAAGCGCAAAGTTAAAGCAGCTTCTTGCAAAGCTTTCAATTGAGCCCTCAAGATTGTGCTGTCCCTGAAGAACACCTGCACCCTTAAATTCATGAATAAGTGCTCTTTCCTCTGTTCCGTCCGCTCCTGTAAATACAAGCTCAGCCTTACCTGCACCCGAAACCTTCATCTCTGTAGCCTTGTAAACATCACCATACGCATGTCTTGCAATTGTAATAGGCTTCTTCCAATTCTTAACATAAGGCTCAATACCCTTAACAATGATTGGTGCTCTGAATACTGTACCATCAAGAATTGCTCTGATTGTTCCATTTGGGCTCTTCCACATTTCCTTCAATGTATACTCTGTCATTCTTGCTGCATTAGGTGTGATTGTTGCACACTTAACAGCAACACCGTACTTCTTTGTAGCGTTAGCTGCATCGATTGTAACCTGATCATCTGTATCATTTCTATATTCCAAGCCCAAATCATAATACTCTGACTTAAGATCTACAAATGGGTTGATTAATTCATCCTTAATCCATCCCCATAAAATTCTTGTCATTTCATCGCCATCCATCTCTACCAGCGGAGTTGTCATTTTAATCTTTTCCATTTCAATTTTTCCTTTCACTTATGCTATATCATCTTTAGCAGATGACTAAAATCCAACAAAATTGTACCACGAAAACACTCAATTATCAATGTAATTTTAACATTGTCTTTATTAGTTTTTTGTATACACTGAAAACCATTGCCGACAATGCCGTATATACAGCCATAAATATCCATAACCTCTGATTAAGAAGATTCAACTCAAAAAAACTGCTTGCAAATATTACTATTAATACAAATACAGCCACCAGTCCTGCTATTATCATAGTTCTGTACCTGTTCATAGGTCTGCACACATTGATTAGATTGATAAATGAACCGATAGCAAGAGAGTATGCACATATCGCCTCCACGTAAAAAGCTTCCGTTTTTGTAACATAACCTAACGTTATGACAAACAGTATACTGGTCACTACCAGCATACCGGCCGGTAATGCATTGGATAAAATCTTCTTTAAAAAATCTCCTTCTATCCTGTTGTAATTTTTCTCCAACGCCAGAACAAATGACGGAATTCCTATGGTCAACGAGCCCACAAGTGTAAGCTGTATTGGTTCAATAGGATATGCCAGAGGCAAGAAAATAAACATTAATGCAAACATCGTGGAAAATATTGTCTTATTCAAGTACAATGCCGCTGAACGTCCAATATTATTAACCGTCTGCCTTCCCTCTGCTACCACCGCCGGAAGTGATGCGAAATTTGAATTCATAAGGACCAACTGGGATACATTCCTTGTGGCTTCAGCCCCTGACTCCATAGCCACACTACAATCCGACTCCTTAAGTGCCATAACATCATTTACACCATCACCAATCATAGCTACAGTATTTTCTTCCTTCAATGCCTTTATAATTGACAGCTTCTGGTCAGGTGTAACCCTTCCAAATACATTATAGCTCTTAACAGCTACCTTTATCTTTTCTTCCGTATCAAGAGTGGTGGCATCAACATACTTTTCGCCCTGTTCTATTCCAACCTTTTTAGATATATAGGAAACAGTGGCAGGATTGTCCCCGGAAATAACCTTCACCAAAACCCCCTGTTTCTTGAAATATTCAATGGTATCATAGACCTCTTCCCTAATCTTATCCACCAACATCACCATAGCCAACGGCTGAATATCCTGTGGCAGCTCGTCACCATACATAGGTCTTGTAGACCACGCAAATGTAAGAACACGCAAGCCCTTCCTCGAAAGCTCTTCTATTCTTTTTTCAAGCTCTCCATCCCTATTTTCAATTATAAATTCATAGGCACCAAGGACAAGGGTGCCGGTGCTTTTAAACTCAACTGCACTGTATTTCTTTTCAGACGAAAATGGTATTGTCTTTACAACATCATCCTCTAAAGAATCATTGGTCACTTGAAAATACTCAGCAATAGCCCTGCTTGTGGCATTATCATCCTTAAATACAGTAATGTATTTCTTGAGAAGCTTTTTGATTCCTTCCACATCCTTATCACACACTGATATGATATCTTCAACTTCCATTTTTCCTTCTGTAAGTGTTCCAGTTTTATCTATGCACAGAACATTTACTCTCGCAAGACTTTCAATGCTATAAAGCTCCTTGACAAGCGTATCCTTCTTTGCCAGCTTAACAACACTAACCGCCAGCACTACAGTTGTAAGCAGCACAAGGCCTGATGGTATCATTCCAATAACTGCTGCTACTGTAGCTTCAACAGCCTCCTTGATGTTCCCGTTCAAAATGTCCATTTGATTCATAAAAAGCAGAACACCTGCCGGAATAAGAATAATAGTCACAAACTTAATTATTTTTTTTATAGAACGCATCATTTCAGAATTGGGGCGTTTCAAATATTTGGCTTCATCTGTAATCTTATTTACATAGTTCTCCTTACCTACATTAACCACCTTGGCAATTACATTTCCTGAAACTAAAAAGCTTCCCGACAAAAGCATATCTCCCTCGTTCTTGGCTATAGGCTCACTTTCACCGGTAAGAAGACTTTCATTAACATAGCATTTTCCTGAAACCACCACGCTATCTGCACTTATCTGTTTCCCGTTCTTAAGCATAATAATATCGTCCTTAACAATATCTTCTACTTTGACGTCTTCTTCCCTGCCTTCTCGCAGTACTCTTGCCACAGGCTCCTGCAAAAGAGTCAGCTTATCTATAATCATTTTTGAACGAATTTCCTGATATATACCAATGGCAAGATTCCATAAAACAACACCCATAAACATAAGATTCTTATAAGAACCCACCAAAATGAGAACAACCGCAAGAAATATATTTACAAAGTTGAACAATGTAAATATATTAGTAAAAAGTATCTGTCCCACACTCTTCGTTTTAACAGTACAGTCTCCATTATACAAGCCCGCTTTTTTTCTTTCTTCTACTTCCCTATAACTTAATCCCTTCATACTCTATACCTTTCATCACTTGCACATAATAAACAATTATATTATAAATCAAACAATCTTTCAATATTTAACATTCCATTTCCCTGAATTTGAGAACTTTTACCCATATCAACTGCTGAATTAATAAGAAGCTTTTTTATGTCCTTAGGTGTGAAGCTCCAATGCTTTTCCATAAACACACCCACCACCGCTGTTGCCACTGCTGTTGCCATTGAAGTACCGCTTCTTTTCATATATCCGTTGGCCATATTACTAAGACTCATAATATTGCTTCCAACAGTAACAATATCAGGCTTCACCACACAGTCAACAGTTGGCCCCCTGCCGGAATAATTCTTGTTTTTTACAACACTTCTTATATCATCATCACATGCGCCAACAGTTATTACCTTTTTAGAATTTCCAGGTGCTGTTATGCTCATTGGTCCCGGTCCATTATTTCCACCCGCCACCATTACAACCATACCGCACTCCCACATCCTTTCCACGCCTTCAAGCAGCCTTTCCATTTCCTCATCACCATTTACAACCTCTGCCCCCATAGAGATATTGACCAGTCTTATATTTAGCTTATCCTTGTTCTTTATTACGTAATCGCAACCCTTTAACACATTATCCACCTTGCCGTTTCCGTCCCTTTCAAGAACCTTAACCACAACCAATGGACATCTTGCAGATACTCCCATTATCTTACCTTTGCTGCTTTTACCATTTCCTGCTATTATTCCACATATATGTGTTCCGTGCCCATTATCATCATACAGAGATACTCTGTTTGCAATTATATCCTTATAATCAATAATTCTCCCATATAAATCATTATGGCCATATACACCTGTATCAAGGATCGCTATGGCCCCTGCCCCGCCTGAATTCACCTTCATTTCATAGGCTCTGGCCGACCTTACAATTTCATTATAGCTATAAAACAAAATATTTCTCCTATACCATTTCTTTATTATAAAATACTGCCAAAATGTTTTTTTGTTACTTTTTAAATTTTATTTATCACACTGACAGGCTCTGACTCATATTATTTAGTGTAAATCAAATTTATGGAGGCTTTATTATGAGCGATTTATCAGCAACAAACTGCAACTGCGGTTGCGAATGCAGTTCAACATTCGGAGGAAATAACAACTGTTTATTCTTAATTCTTATCTTGTTATTCTGTGGCTGGGGTAACAACGGCTGTGGCAGCACATTCGGTGGCAGCAGCTGCACATGGATTATTCTTTTACTTCTTTTCTGTGGTAATGGCTGTGGCAGCACATTTAATAACAATGGATGCGGCTGTGGATGCAACGACAATTACAGAGACAACTCAAACTATGGTTGTGGCTGCAACTAATATCTAGCTATTTTCAGGGGGGCTGAATTTCAGCCCCTAATTTATTGATAATTCAATTTACAAAGTTATTTGTAATATTGGCTCAGACATTTCATATACTATACTAATATTGTTCACTTTACGGATTAGCATGAAAAAAAATAACAGCTTTTCAATTGACAGCTTTGCCAATAATAAAGAACTTAATATAATGAAGGCTGTACTTCCATTATTACCACCTCAGACACAGAAGTTTTTGGCTATTTATATTGCCATGAATGAGCTTTCAAATATTTTTTCACTTTTCAACGCTATCGGAAGTGGTAATTTTACTTGCAATGATAATCAGAATTCCGAACCGGATTTTTCAAAAATCTTTGATTCTATCAAAAAGTTTTTAGACCCTTCAGAGGTTGAAATGTATGAAAATTACATTAATGTAATGAATATTATGAACACAATGAATATGTTCAATGATATGTCTGACGGAGATTTTAATATGGATTCACTAAAATCAATGCTGACACCGGAGCAAAGTGCAATATTTGATTCTCTTTCAAACACATAATACAGGAGGTTCACATGAGCAATAAAGAATGGATGAATAACCCGGCATTAAAGGATATTGACCCTGTTAAATTACAGCTTCTTACCGAGATGGTTGAGCAGGCTGAAACAAAGAATAAGGATGAACTTTTACCGTTCTTTCTGGCTATTAATTCAAAGGCTGCCAGCAAAGGCATCAACTTCAACGATGCTGAAACAGAGATAATATTGAATGTTTTAAAAACAAAAATGTCACCTCAGGATATAAAAAAAATAGAGACCATACGGAATCTCACCAATATGATCTCTAAAAAATCCAAAAAATAGTTTATTCAAATCTTTCGCAGAAGAAGCCTGAATTTGAAGGAGGCTCATTGACCGCTATCAAATGGTGTGTATCACCGAGAGTTTTAACTCTAAAGCATGCAATACCTTCTTCTCTTTCTTCTGTGCATAAAACTGTTACCGATGTAGGCGCCACGAAAAATCCCTGCCATAATATAGTTGGTGGAATATTCAAAAGGTGCGAAAGCATTACAAAGGAAACACCCAAGTGACAAAAGAATACTATTGTATCCTCGTTGCCTTCCTTCACTCTGTAATATCCTTTTTCTCTTTCATATCCGTGACTTGCGAGAATATCATCAAGTCCCTTGCAAACCTTCTCATATTCCTCTGCTACATTTCCAGACCTCATTACATCAGTATCTAGCCATTTATCGTTGTCATACAAGTCCTTCTGTTCTGTAAAATACGCTGGCATAAAATCCCATGGAATTCTGTCAAAGCCTGCAATAGGGTCCTTTACATTTACATAGAATTCCTTTAACCACTCGTGAATTTCAGCTTCTCTCCCCATCTTTTCAAGGGAATAAGCCGCTGTATCCTTAGCTCTGCCAAGTGGTGAGCAATAGAACTTTTTAACATCCCAATACTTAACTCTCTGTGATAAGGCTTCTGCCTCTCTTCTTCCCTTTTCTGTCAATGTATCATTGGCATAATCAGGATCACCATGTCTTATAAAAACAATCTTCATTGTACTTCTCCCAAATGTTTTGTTAATCTTCTCTTAGAAGCCCTTTACTAACGGGTCCTTCATCGGCAATGTTTTCTCAACCTTTTCCGCATAAAGAACAGGTCCCTCGCCGCCATAGTCAGCTCTATACTCATTTACTATAGTTGTAACAATATCAACTGTATCCTTTGTCTCAAGACGTTTTGCTTCCTTCGACTTACAGATAAGTCCCATAAATACAATATCATCCTCACAACATGTCATTGCTGGTCTTCCGGCAACAAAGAAATTCTTTGGCAAGTCCGGTTCCTTCATAACCATAGTTGTTAAATGAAATTTCTTTCCCTCATATCTTGAAATATTTTCCCACAAATCAAGATAAAAAATACCATAATCATCATCTTTAATCTCTACAATAGGCGCTTTTAAATCATATGGCAAATCTTCCTCTGTAATAGGTGCTTCAACCTCACCCTCTTCATCCTCGAATACCACGTCAATATTTGTATTAAGCGCTAAAATATTTCTCTTATAGCCACTAAGCTTATCCAAATCATGACATCTATTCATAATAAGAAGTTCAGAATTTCTTACCATATCAGCAAACATTGACTTCATATTCGAGAAATATGTTTCAAAGGTTACTGCATCAGCCATTGTTATCTGCTGTCTGATTACCCAATTTGACGGAAGGGTGATATTCTTACAATTCCACATACCATTGTACTCAATAAGTACCCTTTCAGGCTTATGAAAATCATCTAACTGCTTAAGCTTAGAGAGATTAAACTCTTCCTCTTCCTCAATATATTCAACCGAAATATTGTCTTTAATCAAGGCTACTTCATCATATTCTTCCATACCCTCTTCACAGGCTACAATAAGTGTCTTTCCATCCATCTTAAAATAATCCTGTGCTGTTGTGAAATTGATAAACTGCGTTTTACCACTTTCTAAAAATCCATATATTATAAATACTTGACACTCGCGCATCTTTTTTCCTCCATGGTTAATACGAAGTAAGTATTAAGCAAACATCTTTTCAAGCTCCTCTTCAGATAAACCTGCTGCGATTACGCAAATCTTACCTATCGAATCCTTACTTCCGTATCTAATATCAATCTGACCCGGAACATAATCAAAATACAACCATTCGTCGCTTCCTTCAGCCTTTACGATACCTTTAGAGCGAAGAATTGTTCCTTCTTCATATGCTTCAAAGCCCGACAAAATCTCTTCCAGCTTCTCCTTGGTATACACCTTAACAGTCTCTGTTCCCCAGCTTGTGAACACATCATCTGCATGATGATGGTGATGCTCGTGATGACACTCCTCATCGTGGTCATGATGATGATGGTCGTGATGACACTCCTCATCATGGTCATGATGGTGATGGTCGTGATGACACTCCTCATCATGGTCATGATGGTGATGGTCATGATGGTGATGTCCACAACAACATTCTCCATCATGGTGATGGTGTTCATGGTGATGCTCGTGCTCTACCTCTTCCATCATATCCTTAACTGTATTTTTCTTTTCAAATGCCTGCAACAAGCTTTCTGTAGAAAGCTCAGTAACAGGTGTTGTTATAACTGCAGCCTCACCGTTGATTTCCTTAACAATTGCAAGGGCTGTTTCAGCCTTGTCCTCTTTAGCGATATCAGTTCTGCTAAAGATAATAGTGTTAGCATTTTCAATCTGATTCTTATAAAACTCACCAAAGTTCTTTGAATACATCTTACACTTTGTAACATCAAGCACTGCAACCTTAAATGCAACCTCTAAACCTAACTCATCCTTTACATCAAGTACTGCCTTCTCAACATCTGAAAGCTTACCAACACCTGATGGTTCAATGATGATTCTGTCAGGATTATATGTGTTTACAACCTCCTTTAATGAAGTTGCGAAATCACCTACCAATGAACAGCAGATACATCCTGAGTTCATCTCTCTTATTTCAATGCCAGCCTCCTTTAAGAAACCGCCATCGATACCAATCTCACCAAATTCATTTTCAATAAGAACCACATTCTGATTCTTGTATACTGTTGTCAATAAATGCTTAATTAATGTTGTCTTACCTGCTCCCAAGAAACCTGAAATCAAGTCTACCTTAATCATAATATTTCCTCCTTTTATAATACCAACGAATTGTTTCGTACTTCGTACTTTATCGACTCTTGGTATTATTTTATTACAATATTTACAATTCTACCAGGTACATAAATCTCTTTAACAATATTTCCAGTCAGCTTGTCTGTAATCGCTTCTTTTGCTTTTGAAAGAACAACGTCCTGTGCTTCATCACGTGCAATTGCAATTGTCGCCTTAATTTTACCATTTACCTGAACAGCAATTTCTACTGTATTATCAACAGTCTTATTTTCATCATACTGTGGCCATGGCTCGTATGCGATTGTATCGCTTGCTCCAAGTTTTGCCCACAATTCTTCACCTACGTGTGGACAAATACAAGAGAACATTTTAATCAAACCTTCTGCATATTCTCTTGGGCATTTACCAACCTTGTAAACTTCGTTTACAAAAATCATCATCTGGCTGATTGCTGTATTGAAACCAAGCT
>CAYWDL010000075.1:0-4822 GCA_964457015.1 uncultured Roseburia sp.
CAGATACAGAACCAGGCTTCAAGGGTGATACAGCTACAGGTGCTACAAAGCCTTCAGTTGTTGAAACTGGAGCTACAGTTTATGTTCCATTATTCGTTGAACAGGGTGACAAGATTAAGATTGACACAAGAACAGGCGAATACCTTTCAAGAGTATAATTGAACATTATAGTATGAGATTATGTGGCTGCCGCATTTATGGATAATAAATGCGGCATTTGCTTTGTAGGGAATAATTATGAAGACAGCGGTAAAAATAAGTGTTTGGGAAAAGTTAATATTGCGAATTTTTGCTTCTTGGTGCTTTTCTACCATATATGCATCATTTTCTGTGAGAGATACACTGTTTGATATATATGGACTGAATGAAATAAGTACAACACAGGTTCTTTTTGGTACAGCATATATTTTTTTGGTTATAACGTTGCTTGACTTTTTGATTGGTAAAATTAAAGATGAAGCTAATGTTGATGCAATGGCATATGTAATAGCAGTTGTTACATTTGGAATAAATGCAGTATATACAGTGCAAGAACCATATTTTGCTTCGATGGTGGTTCTTGGAGTCATAATGTGTATGATGTACGTTATAAAGAAGTATGCTTTTTTGCTGGCAGGAAGAGATATTTCATCAAGATTTTCCATAGGACTTATTGCGTTGACCGGCGTTGTGATATTTGGAATAATGGCCACCTTGCTTGTTTTACGCTATATGTTGTATAAAACAAGTACATTTGATTTTGGAATATTTACGCAGATGTTTTACAATATGAAGGAAACAGGCCTGCCGATGACTACCTGCGAGAGAAATGAATGGTTATCACATTTTTCAGTGCACGTGTCTCCGATATATTATTTGATTTTGCCTGTATATATGATTTTTCCGTATAATGAAACGCTTATAATTGTTCAGCTTATATTTTTGCTGTCAGGTGTTATACCATTGTATCTTATCTGCAAAAATAGAAAGCACACAAATGCGGTTTCTACAGCAGTTGCTATGGTGTATTTGATGTCGCCGGTGTTGCTTGGCGGATTGTTTTATGATTTTCACGAGAATAAATTTCTTACAACATTGATATTGTGGATGCTGTATTTTGTGGAAAAAAAGAAGAATATTGGAATATACATATTTGCAATATTGATATTGATGGTAAAGGAGGATGCAGCCATATACGTTGCCTGTATAGCTCTTTATATTATAGCAACGGGTAAAGCTAAGGAAAAAATCAATGGTCTTATAGTGTTTGGTATATCAGTTGTATGGTTTCTTTTAGCATATACATGGTTAAATAATGGTGGCGATGGAGCAATGACAAGCCGATACCTTAATTATATTGGCGATTCGGAAAATGGTGTGTTTGAGATTATCAATACAATAGTGAAAAATCCTGCATATTTCTTTAAACAGCTATTATCAGTGGATAAATTGGAAAATTTACTTTGGGTTCTTGTTCCGATAATGTTTATGTGCTTTAGGATAAAGAGTATCAAGGAACTGATATTGATGATACCATTATTGGTGATTAACCTTATGCCAAGCTATGGATATCAATACAACATTGCGCATCAGTACTATTACGGTAGCTTTGCGTTGTTGCTATATGCGGCGGTGGTGAATCTCAGAGAAAAACGTAAGTATGAGAATATATCTGTATGTATATGTATGTTGCTTGCAACTGTTATAATGTGTACTTCAATAGTAACAGATAAGTTTTATTATTTTGATGAATATGACACATATAAGGACAGAAATAAGCAAATAGAAGAAGCGCTTGAGGCTATACCGGAAGCTGCGTCTGTTTCTGTCACAACGTATATGATGCCGAATGTTTCTATGAGAAAAGAGGTTTACAGATATCCAGAGGGAGCAGGTTGTGACTATGTGGTATTTGATTTGACGAAGGTTCAAACAAGAAATCAGTATGAAGTTGAAGCAGGAGAATTGTTGGAAAATGGATATGAGCTTGTGGAACGAATAGAAGAAGCTGTGATAATAGTAAAAAAGGCAGAATAAAAACAGGGGCGTCACTTTGGGTGGCGCCTTAAATTATATCTGTTCCGATATATCTAAATATTATTTCTATTTCAGGTTGTGTTTTGGGTGAGTTTTTGATGGTTCGTTCATAAACATTTATTTTTTCGATAAGATTGTATAAAGCCTCTCGGTCGATATCAGTTATGTTTCTGAAATTCTTTATATTTGCGATGAAAATATGAAGGTTTTCAAATTTTTCTACAGATTTTGAATGTGATGCATTTAGCTTTGAAAGCTTACTTTCCAGAAGATTTCTTTCATTGTCATATTTTTTTACCAATATTTTATAATGATTTTCAGTCAAAATGTTATTATTTAAGTCTTCATATGTTTTTGTGAATAATTCATCAATGACCTCTAAACGAAGAGCAGTTTGATTAATATCATCCTTCAAAGCTGCTATGCGGGCAGCCTCTTGTTTTTTTGTGTATCGCAGGTAATCCTTTACAAATTTGTCCTCATTGTTATATATATAATCTGAAACTTGATTAATCTTTTTAATCAATGAACTTTTTATAACTTCATTTCGGATGAAATGTGAGGAACAATTCTTTCCGGTTTTCAGTCTGGTACGACACACGTAATAATACAAATTTTCATTGATGGAAGTGGAGCGACAGTGGTACATACGTTTGCCAAAATCCTTACAAAATACCAGACCGGAGAACATATCAACATCACCGAAACGAGTAGGTCGGCGACGTTGTTTTCGACGCAGGGATACAAGTTCAAAGGTTTCATCGTCAATGATTGGTTCATGCATATTTTTAACAATGATTTGTTCTGACTCCGGCTGTTTGATGACCTGCTTGCATTTGTAAGACTTTCTTTTGGTTTTTCCACTGACCACACAACCGGTGTATACGCGATTCTCTAATATGTGAATTACACAGGATTTATCCCAGGCATATGGAAAATTAATACGATTTTCAGTCTTGTATTTACCTGTTTTGTGGTAAAGATATGCACCGGGAGTCATAATTTTACGTGTTTGCAGTTCCTTGGCGATTTGTGATGGACCATAACCTTGAACACATAGCGAAAAAATTTCTTTTACAATGGGTGCTGTTTCAGGATTGATGATATATGTGTTTTTATTGTCAACACGGGTTGAAATATATCCATAGGGAACAGAGCCTGAAATATGTTCGCCGCGTAGTGCCATTGAATGTTGCACGGCTCGTATTTTCTTGCTTGTATCCTTTGGGTACCATTCGTTAAATAAGTCACGCATTGGCAATAGGTCATCAGTTCCGTTGTCAGTATCGATTCCGTCATTTATGGCAATGTATCGAATGTTGTTGGTGGTAAAGGTGTCCATCAGGGAACCTATGACAAGGTAATTTCTACCAAGTCGAGAATGGTCTTTGACAATGACTGTCGAAATTTTGTTTTGAATGATGTAATTCATCATTTTTTGAAATGCCGGTCTGTCGAAATTAGTACCTGACCAACCATCGTCAATGAAGTACATAGTGTTGAACATATGGTGCTTGGTTGCATAATTGTTCAGTAATTTCTTTTGATTCAGGATGCTTCCTGATTCTCCGTTTTGCTCATCATCTCTGCTAAGTCTGCAGTAGAGTGCTGTTATTTTGTCGTTTTTCATAATGAATAAACCTCCTTTTACAGGAAAATATTCCCGTTTTTATTGTATTTATGCATAAATTATATATGAAAATATGGGCGTTTACCATTTGGGAGTGCGCCGTAAGACATAATTTAATAGTCGAAAGATGTAATATGTGTCGAAATAAGGCTAATTGGTAGAAAAAAGAAGTAAAAGAAAAAAATATGATGTTATATGTACAAAATACTATATTATATGTAATCTGATTAGATGAAAAAAATGTTTATGTATAAATTGTAAAGGTTAATTGTAAATAAATATAAAAAGTTATATAAATTCAACAACAATTTATGAAAAAATTCTAAAAAAAAGTTGACAAGTATGTGGTATAGAGATATAATACGAGTGAAATGAAAAAAAGAAGTATGCCTAACGTGATAAATATACATAACGGGGCATAAAGAAAACGGAGGTTATTTATTATGAAGAAGAAACTTTTAACTCTTGCTATGGCAGCTGTTATGGTTGTTTCTACTGCTTTTAGCGCTTTTGCTGAGCAGATTACAACAGATACAACATTTACAGATATAGTAGCAGATGGCACAGCAGGATGGGCTTCAGGTGCAACAGGTGTAACATTCCCTGTTACAGAAGACGGTGTAACAATCGTATTTGAAAATGATGGTTTTACAAGAGATAGTTTCAACTGGTCAAACTTCATTGTTGAAACAATCGCTTCTGAAAGCGCAGCAGGTTTTACAGCAAGAGCTGATGGATGGGGTTGGACATATGGCGACAACACAACTAATGTTCCAACATTCACAGTTGCTCTTACATGGGAGTGGTTAAATGATGCTGGTGAGAATCAGGACTCATATTGGAAGTCTGTTTCTGATGATACAACAGTAACACTTAATGTAAAGAAGACAGATGCAAACACAGTTGTATATGACATCAAGTTTGCTTCAGATGCTGCTGCTAGTGAAGTGTATACAATTACTTATCCAGCAGGTGTTCCAGAAGATCTTGAATTCCAGGTTGGTGCTGATGGTGGTAAAGTTACACTTACATCTGTAACATTTGGTTCAACAGGTAGTGACGACACAACAGGTGGCGATGACACAACAACATCAACAGATGACACAACATCATCAACAACAACTACTACAACACCTGACACAGGTGACTACACAATGGTAGGTTTACTCCTTGCAG
>CAYWDL010000075.1:4922-8533 GCA_964457015.1 uncultured Roseburia sp.
GTATTAAAGAGAAGAACAGTTGCTGAATAATTCAGTAAAGGTTAGAATTTAATAATAAGTAAATTCAGAGGTACTTCGTAAGAGGTACCTCTTTTCTGTTTGTATCATCTTTACATCCGTCTTACGGCGCACTCCCAAACGTGATAAATATACATAACGGGGCATAAAGAAAACGGAGGTTATTTATTATGAAGAAGAAACTTTTAACTCTTGCTATGGCAGCTGTTATGGTTGTTTCTAGCGCAGTATCTGCATTTGCAGAGGACATTGATTGTTCAGGTTGGTGGGTAGCTCACTCTGAAGGTGTTGAAGTTACAGAAGAAGGTGTTGAAGTTACTTTCACAAACACAACATATGAGTCAGCAGCAGCAAACTGGAATGGTCCACTTTGGGTATTATATTCTGGTACAGAAGCTAAGGTTAATGGTGCTGATTACGCAGAATACTGGGTAATGAGAGGCGATAACTATGGTTGGGGTAACGCTGCTTACTACAATGGTGGTGCGGATATTAATACTAATACAGCTGACGCTATGACAGCTGCTGGTATTACATGGACACCAGATGCAGATGCGACATGGGATAATTTCCTTACAGACCTTAAGGCAGGCGTTGAGTGTACAGCTACAGCTAAGTTAGTTGGTAGCAATGCAGTAGTTACTTTCTCAGTAGCTGGTGTTGATACAACAATTGAATTACCTGTTGATACAAGTAAGACAACATATCTTTCAATTACAGGTGAATTAACAAATATCACAAACATCACATCTAAGTCTATGGCTACAACAGATGATACAACACCATCAACAGATGACACAACATCATCAACAGATGACACAACATCATCATCAACAACAACTACTACTACAACACCTGACACAGGTGACTACACAATGGTAGGTTTACTCCTTGCAGTAGCTGCAGTTTCAGCAGTAGTTGTATTAAAGAGAAGAACAGTTGCTGAATAATTCAGTAAAGGTTAGAATTTAATAACAAGTAAATTCAGAGGTGCTTCGTATGAGGTACCTCTTTTTCTTGCCAACTTTAATTCACAAAGTATCTACTTTGTGAATTGAAGCTTAGTAAAAATAACATTGACAAATCAACTTAACTATTGTACTATCTAAATATCTTAAATCTTATAAACTTAAATTTTTATTGATCTTATTATAATCATGGTTCAATTATTCCAAAAATGTATTAATTATGGAGGAATGATTGTGAACTATAAAGAATTTCAGAAAGAGATACTCAGAATAATAAGAGATGTAATGGAGATTAACTATGAAGTAAATCTTCATAAAGTAATGAAAAATAATGATATGGAAATGATGGCGATAACCATACGTGAAAGAAATTCTGAGGGAGCGGTACCAACAATTTACTTGGAAGATTTCTATGAAATGTATTGCGCCGGCATAAGCATGGAAGCTATAGCGAATAATATAATTGCCGTGTATCATAGAGAAAACGGTAAGGTAAAGATTTCTGTGGAGGATTTTAAGCATTTTGACAGAATTAAGGACAAAATAATGCTTAAGCTGGTTAATTATGAAAGAAACCAGTTAGGACTTATAAATACGCCACATAAAAGGATTCTTGATTTGGCAATAGTATTTTATGTTCTGTGGGATGATGTAGGAACGCAGAGGATGACATCAACAATAAAGAAGAGTCACCTAGCCTTATGGGGTGTTGAAATGGAAGAATTGTATATGCTTGCATATGAGAATACTATGAGCAGATTGTCGGTAAATATAAGAAATATGAGGGATGTCATATATGATATTTATGAGGAGATGCAGAAAAATTCAAGAATTAATCCGCTAATGGAGCAGCAGATTCTTGCGGAACTGGAAAATTCAGTGTATCCAATGTACGTGGTAAGCAATCAAAAGAAGATATTGGGAGCATCCGTTATATTGTACGACAAAACCTTAAAGTATTTATATGAAAGGCTGGAGGGTGAATTTTATGTTTTACCAAGTAGTATCCATGAGGTTATTATTATTCCTAAAATAGATATGTCAGTGAAAGAGATGAAAAGACTTGTCATAGAGACTAACGAAAATGAAGTGGATTATCTCGAGGTGCTTTCTGATAATGTGTATCGTTATGACGGTGAGAAGCTGGTAATGGCAGAATAGTACAAATCGTAGTAGAAAGGAGAAAGTCATTTTCTCAATTCACTATCATATAAACGTACAGTGTTGACAAAGTGTACGTTTTACGATATAGTGGAAAAAAGGAGATGATTGATATGATAATGACACCAGCAACAGAAGTAAGAAAAGATTGGAGCAATGTTTGTGATAAAATAATGCACGATAAACCTCAATTTGTTAAGAGAACTAGGGATAAGATGTGTTTTTTTAGCTTTGAAACAATGTTAGACGTTTTAGATATTTATCAATATACATTTGAAAAGATAGTAGAAGAGGATGGTAGCATAACACTATCGTTAAATGAAATTGATATTATTGAGAATGGGAAAAATGAATTTGATGCAAGAGTTAATATGGCAAATGCAATATTAGAATACGCCATGGAATATTATGATAATTATAAAATATACTCAAATGCGCCGAATAGGAAGAAACATGTGCCATATGTACTAAGAGCATTGCTTATAGATGATGTACAAAGGATTGGAGAATCGTTAATATGCCTAAATGGAGAGAGCTGAGAAGATTTTGCGAAAATTATTGAAAAAGCAATTACAGATATCACAAGAATATTTTAATAAAAATATATAAAGACGCACCAGACAAGAATCGAACTTGCATTTTACCCTCCGGAGGGGTACGTTTTATCCATTAAACTACAGGTGCAACATTTGAATTATATAATATTAAGAATTTGAAATCAACATATTTATTGAGTTTTTACTATTCTTTTGTTATTATTATAGTATATGTACATATGAGAGGAATGAGAATATGAGTAACGAAGATAATGATATTAAAGAATTTGGTAATAAGGAAAGAACGGGACATAAAGCATATGTTAGGTATCAAAGGAAAAAGAATGTTATAAATAAAAAAAGAGTGGGAATAAGTGTTGTAGCTGTTGTTGTTCTTATAGCTGCGATTGTGCTGTTGATTACGAAATGTTCATCCTGCAATGAATCGGGCAAACAGGAGGTTAATGAAAAGGAACCAAAGCAAGAGGAGACAAAGCAGGAGGAAACTACGACTGAACAGAATGAAGAGCCGCAATTGGTGGCATTGGCTACTGATAGTGAGGTATATGGTCTTGTGATGTCGTATATTGATGCTGCGTATGTAAAATGTGATGCTACATTACTTGAAGCGATAGTTGATTCGTTGGAAAATGTTGATGTGGAGAAGAATACAGTTCGCCAGAGGTATGTTGAATCCTATAATAATGTTAATGTGTATATGCTTGACGGAAAAGAGGATATTAATGTTATATTTGTGACATATGAAGCAAAGCTTTATAATTATGATACAATGCTTCCGGCAGGAGAAACATTGAAGGTGAAAAAGGATGCTAACGGAGTATTCAAAATTCATAACATTGAAGTTGGGGAACAGTTTGAAACCCATTTGACCAATTTTTATTTTTTATTTCTTAAAACGTAAATTGGG
>CAYWDL010000076.1:0-8490 GCA_964457015.1 uncultured Roseburia sp.
ATTTATGATGTTAAGGTGACAAGTACATCTTCATCAAGCTCTGATTCATCAAGTTCTTCGGGAACATTGGATGGAACATATTATATCAAGAGCTACTACAGTGGAAAATATCTTGATGTAGCTGATGGCTCATCTGCAAACAGTGCAAACATTCAGCAGTATAGCTACAGTGGAACAGACGGACAGAAATTCAAATTAGTATCAGCAGGTGATGGATATTATTATATCTACACAGGTGCTTCTAGCTACTCAAAGGTAATCGATGTAGCCGGAAAGAGCACAGCAGACGGAGCAAATATTCTTCAGTATGCATACAATGGTAATGCAAACCAGAAGTTTAAGTTAGAAGAAGTATCAGATGGCGTATATGCTATTCTTACAGGTGTAACAAGTGGTGCGTCTTGCCTTGATGTATATGGATGGAGTACAGCAGATGGCGGAAATATCGCTCAGTGGACATACTGGGGTGGCGCTTGCCAGTTATGGTATTTAGAGTCTGCAAACTAATTACATTGGTTTTAAGTTAAAAGTTTTTCTTAAGACTCCTTTATTATAGAAAAAAGCTATGGGAAGAAAATTTCTCGTAGCTTTTTTGCTTAACTAATTGTTGTTTTGTGTCGATACATACACTATAGAATGCAAAAGGATTTGCATTAAATTACAAGGAGGTATATTTATGGATATGTCAACAATTAAAGCTTATTCAGGTTATGAGACAAAAGAGGTAAATAACACTTATAAGAAGAATAGCGAATATGGCAAGACAATTGGGGAGCCAAAGCTTAGCGACGAGGCAAAAAAGTATTATGAAAGCTTAAAAGAAAAGTATGGTAATATGGATTTTATTCTCGTTGATTCAAAGTCAAAGGATTATGCTCAGGCAAATGCAGCAAAATATGCTAACCCATTGAAGACAGTAGTTCTCATTGATGAAGAGAAGATTGAAAGAATGGCAACTGATGAAGAGTATCGTAAAAAGTATGAAGCCATTTTGTCAGGAGCGACGGCACAATTATCACAGATTAAGGAAAGTATTGAAGGTACCGGTGCCAATGTTAAGGGATATGGAATACAGATAAATGATGATGGAACTGCTTCATATTTTGCAGTATTGCAGAAGGCATCTGATAATCAAAAGGCTCGCATTGAGGCAAAGGCAGAGAAAAAAATAGAAGAAAAAAGACAGGCTGCTAAAGAAGCCAAAAAAGAACAGCAGGAAAAGTGGCTTGAAGAAAAAAGAACTTCCGGAAAAGAAAAGATAAGCGATGTTTCTGTGGTAAAAGCAAATTCTGTGGAAGAGTTACTGAAAAAAATTCAAGATTTCACATATGAAGAAAGAGGCAATGCAGTTAAAACAGAAGCAGAAATGGCAGTAGGTCAGAGATTAGACGTTCAAGTGTAAATGTATAGCAAAGGAGTTGTTTGTATTGCGAACAACTCCTTGATTGTTATTATATAGAAAATTCTTATTCTTCACCTGTACTAAGAGTTACTGTCAAATAATTATGATTAATAGCATTTAAAAAGGTTGTAAATACATCATTAGTTTTGATTCTAAGGCTTGAAGTATTAACACAAGGATGACAACCGACATATTCTTCATTTAAAAGGTCTTCGTCTACGATGAGAGTAACGTCGCAGTCTTTATCGTTCATAAGTCCTAAAATGCTTACAGAACCAGGTGTAATATCAAGATATTTTTCCATATATTCTGCAGTGGCGAATGATAATCTTGAACTGTTAATCTGGTGAGAAATCTCCTTTGTTTTAAACTTTTTATCATCACGAATCATAAGAAGATAAAATTTGGTTTTACCGGCATTGCACAAAAATAAGTTTTTGCAAATTACGGCAGGGGCAAGAACCTCGTTTATAGCCTGACAAGCTTCCATTGTGTCGGCATGTTCGTGGTCAACGCGGTCATATTGTATATTTAATGAGTCAAGTAAATCGTATACTCGTATTTCTTTTTCCGGTCTGTCAGTTGTATCGTTAGGTCGTCCTGTATGTAAAGTTAGCATTTTAAATTCTCCATTCTACTTATTAATAACAATTTAGATAATATCATATTATTATTAAAAATGCTATAAGTGTCAAATAGAAAATATATCCTATTGACACTATTTTGCAAAATTTCAAAAGAATTCTCGTGAGGGATTGAGGTATAATCATATTTCTGAATATTTAGGAAGTCATATTTTTTCGTTACTGGGTATTGACGCGCAAGAAACTTTTTTAGGAACATATAAAGGTGAAAATGTTGTTGTAATTAAAGATTTTCTAGATGAAGAAGAAATATTTGTACCATTTAATGGAGTTGGAGATAGCTCTCTCGAACGAGATAAAAGCAAGTATAAATACACATATCAGGATATTGTTACAATGTTGGAAGATAATATGAAGCTTACAAATGTTACTGAAACAGTTGAAACGTTTTGGGATATGTTTATTGTTGATGCATTAATTGCTAATTTTGACAGACACGGAAGCAACTGGGGATTTATAAAAAAGAATAATGTCTATAGGATTGCACCGGTATTTGATAATGGCTCATCGCTATTTCCGCAGTTAAACACAGATGATAGAATTGGCAAAATATTAAATGACAGGGAAGAGCTTGATAAAAGAATATATACATTTCCAACATCGCAGATAAAGTACAAAGGTAATAAGAGTTCATATTATGACATTATCAATAGTTTGCGATTTGAGGAGTGTAATAGAGCGCTTATTAGAATTGTGAATAGAATAGATTTTAAGAAGATTAATGATTTGATTAGAAATATAGAAAACATTTCAACGATTCGTGGGAAATTTTATGAGATAATGCTTGAAGAAAGATATGAGAAAATATTGCTTAATTCGTATAAGAAGTTAGGAGGTTTTTAGATGAGGAGTGTTATAGATGATTGGAGTCCGAGGAATGATATTACAACACCGCTAAATGGGACGCCGGTATTTACTAATTCTGGTATCATAAAGGCTATGTCTGCATCCAATGAAAAGATTAGTGTGGGGCAGATAGATTACGAGGAATACGATGAAGAAAATTTTCAGTATGTTATCACGCCTTATTGGGATATTATTGATGGACTTACCTGTGATGTTTTTCAAGGAATACCAGGTATTGATATGGATTTGAGATTACGACATTACTATAGAGTGAATTATGAACCGGTATTTATAACCGAAAGGAGTCCGTCGGAAAATAGAGAAGATTTGTGGGAACTTCTAGAAGAGGTTGGTCTTGATTATTATGATAGGTTTGAATGGTTGTTGAGGACTAATATGAAAGCGGCTAATGACAATTTGATTGTTGAAAGGCGTAGAAATGAGCCTGTTTGTATAAGATATGGCGAGGAAGAGCTTGATAATTTGCAATATGGTGATAAGATAATAGTTGATAGTATTGAAGATTTTGGAAATACAGTTACAGGTTTTTCAAAAGAACTATATGATGTGCTTATCAAAGGTGTTGATATTATTGATGATGAGGGGGGTGTATTGGTTGAAGCGTTACAAAGAGATTCACTTATAAGGCTTCTTAGATATCAGCAACTATTAGATAAAAAGAATAGAGCAAATATGCAACAAATTGGAATTAATAAAGCTAAAGAGAATGGTGTGTACAAAGGTCGAAAGCCGATTAATGTGGATGC
The DNA here is from genome assembly GCA_964457015.1 of uncultured Roseburia sp. Lineage (GTDB taxonomy): Bacteria > Bacillota > Clostridia > Lachnospirales > Lachnospiraceae > SVEL01. The sequence continues at coordinate 3,660 of CAYWDL010000076.1, forward strand.
GCACGTATTAGAACAGACTGTTTATGAGTTTAAACAAGGTATCATTTCGTTGGATGAGGCTATGAAACGAACGAAAATAGGCTCTAAATCAACATTTTATAGAAAAATAAAACAGATAGAAAAGAGGTAACATATGCTTTACACATACCCTGATTATTATGATAAGTTTACCTGTGTTGCAGACAAATGTGATGATACTTGTTGTGCAGGTTGGCAGATTTTGATAGATGATGAATCCTTAGAAAAATACAAAAAAGAGCACGAAAATGATGAACGCATCGATTGGGAAAATGAAGTGTTTCATCACCAGGATGGAAAAAGATGTGCATTCTTAAATGACAAAAATTTATGTGATATGTATACACAGTGGGGTGCGGAAAACTTGTGTGTTACCTGCGACAGATATCCACGACATATTGAAGAGTTTGAAAATGTAAGAGAATACACATTGTCTTTGTCGTGTCCGGAGGTGGCGAAGCTTATATTAAGTCTTAAGCATAAGGTGAATTTCGTTGAGAAAGAAGATGATATAGAAGAGGTGGATGAAGACTTCGATGAATTAATGTATTCATTATTGGTTGAAGTACGCCAGCTGTTTTATAGTATACTTCAGGATAGAACATTGTCTATTGAATACAGAATAGCATTGATATTAAATATTGCAAGGAAATGTCAGGATTGCATAGAAGTGTTGGATATTTTTGCGATAAATGAGATTATTAATGATGTTGGAGTGAATTTTGAAAAGTATATTGATGAGATAGAAAAGGATTTAAGCCTAGATTATTATGAGGATGTATTTCCTGGATTTAAGCGTTTATATGATCTTGAAGTGTTAAATGACTTGTGGGCTGATATGACGGATGAGGCAGCTGGAATTATATTTGGCGGAGGCTCCATAAAATGCAACGAATTACACGATGATTTTATAGGATGGTTTGATAAAAATAATCCGGATAACAGCATAATGTGGGAGCAGATATTGATTTATTTTGTATCTACTTACCTTTGTGGGGCTGTGTATGATGGAAATGTTATTGGCAAGGTAGAGACTGCCGTTACAAGCCTTGTTTGTATCTATGAAATGCTACTGGCAAGGTGGATTAAGAATGATAAAAACTTAAGCTTTGAGGATATTGTGTTTGTGACATATATGTATTCAAGGGAGCTGGAGCATTCAGATATTAACCTTGACACGATGGAGGATGTGTAAAAATGGCTGATAAGAAAAATGATATGAAAACAAATGTTATGAGAATTCTTGATGGCAAGAAGATAAAATATAATGCTTACACATATGATGGAGAGGTTGCTATAAGCGGTATAGAAGTAGCGGCAGCCCTAGGACAAAATCCAAAGCAGGTATTTAAGACACTGGTGACTGTTGGAAAGAGTAATAATCATTATGTATTTGTGGTGCCTGTTGAATGCGAGCTTAACCTTAAAAAGGCTGCAAAGGCAGTAGGCGAAAAATCAATTGAAATGATTAAGCAGAAGGAATTGTTAGGCTTGACAGGATATATTCACGGCGGCTGTTCACCGATTGGTATGAAGAAGTTTTTTACGACAACTATTCATGAAACGGCTAAGGATTTTGATAGTATCATATTTAGCGCGGGAAAGATAGGTTATCAGGTGCAGGTGAGTCTGGATGATTTAAAGAAGGTTATTAGGTTTGAATTAGCGGATGTTGTGGAGGTATAGTTAATGAGACTTAAAAATATATTAATTGTTGTAAACGATATTGAAAAGTCAAAAAAATTCTACAAGGAATTGTTTGGCTTAGACGTTTTATTAGATAGTGAAGGAAATACGATTTTGACTGAAGGTTTAGTACTTCAGGATGCGAAGATTTGGAAACGTGAGATTAACCTTGGAATTGGGCCAAAGAATAATCATACAGAACTTTATTTTGAGGAAAGTGACATAGAGACGTTTGTGGAAAAATTGAACCAATATGATGAACTAATCCAATAAGTAACTGAATTAACTGAATTACCATGGGGACAGAAAATTGTTCGTTTTTATGATTTGGATGGTAATCTTATTGAGGTTAGGACACCTATGAAGAGATAGTAAGGAGCAGTGTATGAATAAAGATTTTGATGTAATTGCATTAGGTGAACTGCTTGTTGATATGGCGGTAAGTGGTGTAAGCTCACAGGAAAATGATATGTTTGAGGCATGTCCGGGCGGTGCGCCTTGTAATGTGCTTGCCATGCTAAGCATGCTTGGAAAAAGGACTGCATTTATTGGCAAAGTGGGACAGGATATGTTTGGTCGTATGCTTAAAATTACAATAGAAAATTTAGGTATAAATACGGAAAAGTTGTATATGGACGAAAACATGAATACGACTTTGGCATTCGTAAAGAATAATGCTGATGGCGACAGAGAATTTTCTTTTTATAGAAATCCTGGAGCGGATATGATGTTGAATGTGGATGAGATTGACGAAGATTTTATTGGAAGAGGAAAAATATTTCATCACGGAACATTGTCAATGACTCATGAAGGCTGTCGTAATGCTACAAAGAAAGCAATAAAACTGGCCAAGGATAAAGGACTTATTGTTTCTTTTGATCCCAATTTGAGAGAGTCATTATGGGATGATTTGCAAAATGCTAAAGAACAGATGGAATATGGTATGGAATACTGCGACATTTTGAAAATATCGGATAATGAGCTGCAGTTTGTGACCGGTATCGAAGATTATGATGAAGGAATTGCGTATTTGGAAGAAAGATATAATATAAATCTGATTCTTTTGACATTGGGTAAGGATGGTAGTAGGGCATATTACAAGGATGTAGTGGCAGAAGTACCTGCAAAGTCAGTGAAAACCATTGATACAACAGGAGCTGGAGATACATTTTGCGGATGTGTGTTGAATTACATTTTGGAGAATGGTTTGAATGATTTAAAACAGGCCCAGCTTGAACAAATGCTAGATTTTGCAAATACGGCTGCTGCCATTGTTACTACAAGAAAAGGGGCTCTAAAGGCTATGCCGAGTAAGGATGAAATAACATTAATTTGTGCTCAAAACATCAAGAAATAATTTTTTACAGATGTTATACTTTGGTTAAGCTTAAGATAAGCTATATTAGCTGGCCGGCTAATTCTAACAGGAGGTAGCAATGAAGAATTTTTATGTATTGACAGATGCTCTAAGGTATATCGAAGATAATATTTGCGAAGAGATTGATAGTCAAGATGTGGCAGATAGTTGCTGCGTTTCATTATCAAGCCTGCAAAAGCTGTTTCGCCTTGCCCTTCACAGAAGTGTTAAGGATTATATTATTAAACGTAAGATTTGTCTTGCAGCAAGGGATATACTTGAGTCAGACATGAAGATTATTGACATTGCATATAAGTACCAGTTTGGTTCGCCTGAGCATTTTGTAAGGACTTTTAAGAAAGTATGGAATGAAACGCCTACGGACTACAAAAAGCATTGGAAGTTCTCGGGGATTTATCCAAAACTGGACTACAAATTCGAGGAAGGAGCTGACCAGGAGATGGCAAGTAAAAAAGTTGATATTAGTGAAGCGTATGATGTGATTGTGAATATGAAGGATACATATGTAATATGCCTTGATATTATTGGTCTGGTGCCAATCAATGACATTTCGTTTGAAGCGGGAGATTTAGCAATATTAGAGGCAGCGAGAAGAATAGATAAGGTAAGTACCCAGGAGATGATTCAGTTAAGAATCGGTGGAGATGAATTTGCACTTATCACAGGAAGTGCTGACTTGGCTTATGTGGAAGAGGTGATGAATGAAGTACTTTCACATAACGGCGAATGCATCATATGGAATGGCAAGGAGATTCCATTGAGTCTTCGTGCCGGAATGATTAAGGTACCGGGGCAGAATCTTAAGTACGATAAATTCTTCTCAAATATGCATGAAGCTATAAATGAAACAAGGATTAAGGAAAATAGCAATTAGAAAAGCGAAAGGACTAAGCGTGTAGGTTTGGTCCTTTTTCTTTTCTGATGTAAAAAAGAGATAAGATTTCGTATTGAAGTAGACTGTTTGAAAATGTATAATATATTTAAGATTAAGCTCAGTCAGTAAATTAATGGATATGAGATTATGAATAAAAATTATTATGAAAGGCAAGTATTATGGCAGAAATTCAAAAGAAAAAGAGTATATTAAACATTGTGCGCGGAATATGTATAGTGCTATTAGCTATTTTTCATATGATATTACTATTTGTTTTGGATTTTAATATTTTTTCAGACATTAGTTATTATGATTATAAAGACAGCTCAATATATATATTATCCTGTTATGGTATTGCAATTTCTTTAATAGGAATTTTGGGGATAGGCATAATAAAAGGAATTTGGATGTGTCACAGTATGGCATATGTAAGAAATATGATTTTTCCATTTGTAGTCAGTTTGTTGGTAGAAGAGCTGTATTACAGAACAAATTGGTATCTTCAAAGGGATATAATAGATTATACAGCATTAATATGTTTGGCATTATCTTTTACATTGCTACTCATATTTTTGATAGTAGGGTTAATAAATCATCGTGTGGAAAAAGAATATCAAATTGGAAGAAAAATATATAGAGATTTTGTAATAGTTGGTTTGGTTTTGTTAGTTATTGTTCTTTTGGGTGGATTTACTGCTTTGAATTATGTCAGGGGAAAAGCAGAATTACTGATATTGATAACAATGGTTCACATGTCACCGGCGTTAGTTGTTCTTGAAGCTTGGGGAGTGGTTATGTACCTGATATACAGAATAAAAAAATCGGCGTGACAGGATTCGAACCTGCGACCTCTGCGTCCCGAACGCAGCGCTCTA
>CAYWDL010000077.1:0-5083 GCA_964457015.1 uncultured Roseburia sp.
GTTATGTTCTTATACAATATGCTAAATGACAAAGAGACTGTTGTAAAAAATACCATTAAAGATATCGAGGCCTTGAAGGTTAGCGTAAAGAAGATGGCGTTGGTTAATGATATGTCAACAGGAGAGGTTGTTGGAAAGAGTGAGGGCGTAGCTGCAGTGGAAGCAACAACAGAGTCTGTAGTATCGGAGGACGTAGCATCGAATTTTGCAAAAGAAGAAGTTAGCGATAAGGATATAGTTGAAAAGAAGGCTCAGCTTTCTAGTGAAAAAAAGTCAAAGATTAGTGTTAAATCTTCTAACAATAATAAGAAGATTCTTGAGTTATACAAGCAGGGAATGAGTAACATCGAGATAGCTAAGAAATTGGGCTTAGGTGTGGGCGAAGTAAGACTTGTAATTGATTTATTTAACTCAAAGAAATAGACTGATTGGTGAAAGGCATATGTGCTATGAAAATAAAATATTATCTTAGAGGATTAGGAACAGGAATATTGATTACCACACTCATATTGTTTGTGGCATATTCATATAGGGACACAAAAGAAAAAAATGAAGAGAAAACTACTACAGAATCTACAACGCCGCAGGAGACATCTTCTAAAGACGAGACAAGTGAAGTAGAAACAAGCGAAACAAAAACAAGCGAAACAGAAACAAGTGAAACAGAAACAAGTGAAACAGAAACAAGCGAAACAGAAACAAGTGAAACGGAAATGAGTGAGCCTGTAACGGAGGAAACAACTACAGCTCCGATAATAGATAATACGGTGACAACTGTAACATTTACGATTCCAGGAGGATATACAGCATACGCTGTGGCAGAGCTATTACAGTCCTTGGGAGTAATTGAAAATGCAGCGGAGTTTGATGCTTATCTTGTGGACAATGGATATTCTTACTATATTGCGGCAGGTGAGCATACTGTTACAGTAGGAGATTCATACGAAGAACTTGCTAAAGCTATAACGAATTAGATATTGGACACAATTATTTATATTATATAAATAATTGTGTTTTTTTATATATAGGAAATTCCTATTATATAAAAATGCTCAAATTTTATTGTGAGGTTTTGTTAATTTATTTCGTGTAATAAGTGAAATGACACAGAAAGGAATGCAAGGATGGACAAAGGAGCAGACAGCTATCGCCGTTTTCTGGCCGGCAATGAAAATGGGTTGGTTGATATTATAAGAGATTATAAGGATGGATTGATTTTATATCTTAACAGTTTTGTAAATAATATCAATGTTGCAGAGGAACTTGCAGAGGAGACCTTTGTTCGCATAGGAATAAGGAAACCTAAGGATAAAGGTAAGGGTTCATTTAAAACATGGTTGTATACAATCGGAAGAAATATAGCCATTGATTATATCAGGCGAAATTCAAAGAAAAATGAAGTAAATATGGATGAATGCTATAGCTTAAGTGTTGATGAGGAGAGTCTTGAAGTATTATACATACGCGAGGAACGAAAAATATCAGTCCACAGGGCACTTCGCAAGCTGAAATTAGAATATAGGCAGGTTCTGTGGCTGATATATATTGAAGGCTTTAGTAACAAGGAAGCAGCATTAGTTATGAAAAAAAGTGTTCATGGAATTGAAACATTAGTGTACCGTGCAAGGCAGGCACTAAAGGCAGAACTGGAAAAGGAGGGTTTTGTATATGAAGAATAGTGAAGAAATGGCTAGGGATGTGTTAAATCGTATTAGCCAATATGAGCAGAACAAAAAGCTAAAGATGCAGAAAATCATTAAGAATGTTCAAACAATTAGTTGTGTTTTCTTGATTGTGGTTGTGGCGTTTGTTATTACAAATGCATTTGTATACGGGGCAACAGATAAGCATATATGGGAGCATATTATTGATTTGGATGAAAGAAATGTAGTCAAAGAATCATTTGAAACAGTAAAGTCAACATTTCAATCAGACATAAAGAAGCTTAAAGATGGTGAATATAAGAATTTGAGATATATATCCTTTGAAGCTTCAATTGATGAGGTTACAGAAGTAAACAATATTGAGATTCTATCAGATAATAGCTACAAGGATAAATCTTTCTCGGAAAATGCTGAGAAGATGAACCAGGTTATTGACAAGTTCTTTATGGAGGAATTTGACAAGTCATATATTGTAGCTGACTCATCCTTCTTATTTGGAAATAAAACAGCTGATGGCGGATATATGGTTCAAATTTCAGAATCATTGAACCACGCGTGGTTTTCAAGATATGGCTTAGGAGATATTGGACCATTTGATGACTTTGAAAAGGTATATCCATACATATCAGGTATCAGACAGGTTGAGGATGTGGAGATAAATCTTCAGGATGGTAGCATTATGTTATCAGAAATGGAAGAGCAAGTATTGGAATATATTAACTGTGATGCATTTCCATTGCCGGTTTCAGAAAACATAGATTTTGCTATAGGTGAGGTTCGAATCATTGAAAACGGTCAGTATGATGGAGTGAGCTTTAAGGTAAGACGTATTTATAAAGGAATCCCATTTGAATATGGAAGTGTAGTGTATGATGACTGTGTTGACAAGGATTATGGTGAGATAGATTATACTGATAGCGCATATCCTGATACAATGCTGACCTTTGGCAGAGTGAATGGTGAGGTTGTTGAAACTGAAAGCATAACAGAGATGATTACACTTGGCACCGCACTTGAGCTTCTGTCAGAAGGAATAGGTGATAGCGCAGTATATGACGTATATGGAGTTGAGTTGGTATATAGAAATGACATGATTCCAGACGAAAGAAAGGAAGAGGTTGATGACATTCTTGTACCAAAGTGGAAGATTATTACAGCTAAAAAAGACGGTGAGGAGTATAAAATATATTATGTGGATATTGTAACAGGAAAAATAAGTTCAAGATATGAGTATAAGCATAAATAAAGAGATTTCAAGCAAAAGTGGCTGTCAGAGATGACAGTCATTTTTGCTGTTGTGATATAAATAAAAATAATTTATAATAAAATGAGTGATATTGTAAAAAAAGTTGTCTTATTATATAGAGGTACAAATGATATGGAGGTGTTAGCTGAATGTGTGATGAAGAAATAGTAAGTCTATTCTTCTATAGAGACGAAAATGCCATAAAAGCATTGGATGATACATATGGAAAAGGTTTAAAAAATATATCATATAGGATTCTTTTTGATGAAGAGGATGCCAAGGAATGTGTAAATGACGCGTATATGAATACGTGGAATTCTATACCGGATGCCAGACCAAAGTCCTTGTTTGCGTATGTTGGGAGAATTGTTCGCAATCTGTCCATAAACAGACTGAAGAAAAATGAGGCGAAAAAGCGTGGTGGTGACAATGATACATTGCTTCTTGGAGAGTTGGAGGAATGCATTTCGTCAGGGAAAAATGTTGAAGAAGAGATAGAATATGAGGAATTGGCAAAATGTATTTCTGAATATATAAAAGCATTAAAGAAGGAACATCAGATGATATTTGTGGAAAGGTATTGGTATGGAAAAGCAATTAAAGATATTGCCAAGGACTATAGAATGTCGTCGAGAAAGGTGGAGGCTATATTGTATCGCCTTAGAAATAAATTACGTGAAGCTTTGATTGAAAGGGGGTATCATGTATGAACAAGGAACAATTATGGCAGGCAATGGGTATGATAGATGATGAGTTGATTACCAATACAGTAGAGTATGAAAAATCTTTTGGAAATGATAAAAGTATAAGAAAAAATGTTAAAAAGACCTTTATATTAAAAAGGATTTCGTATGTATTGGCGACTATTGTAGTAATTCTTGCAAGCGTAGGCATAGGAAAGCTTTATATTGAAAATAAGGCTAAGGTAGAAAAGAAAAATATGCTTGCAGAGCTGGAAAAGTATGAGCTTGTTGAACAGGAAATTGACCCGAATGTTATTCTTAAACCAAATTATGTGACTAACTCATCTATTCCTAAAATTGAAGAAGCTGTGGATAAGTCGTCATTGGTTATTAGATGCACAGTGGAAAGTGTTGGTCAGCCATATTATGAAGCATGTGTAAGTGACAAGATTAAGGAGCAACTTATAGCAGAGGGGGAAAAGGAGTACAGCTATTCTTATATATGGCAGGACTGTGTTCTTAAGGTTGAAAAGGTGTATAAGGGAGAGTGCAGTGAAGAGATTACATACCGCTTCTTAAGTGGCGACATAGTGGCTATGGAGGGTTCTTCCATGCTGGTAGATGAGGATGGAAATTTGGTGCAGATAACACCTTCTAAGGGATATAAGCTTGAAGAAGGAAAGGAGTATGTGCTGTTCCTCGACTATAATGAGGAGAAAAGTATATATGTTAATGCCATTTCACATTGGTATGTGAGAGAGAATAATTCGACTGATACCACCAAAGAAACAACACAATCAAGTAATAATAGTCAGAACAATTCGGATGATACAGGTGATTCAGTATATTCTGAGCTACCATATACGGAGGAACAGGTAAAGCTGAAAAATGAATTTAAGGCATTTGTAGATGAATATTATCCGTATGATACCTATACTAGTGATTATTACGCAAAAACGCAGTTGGATGATAATGGAATTACCTATAAGTATAGATCCGTTGAAAATAGCAATGTAGATATGTTTATACAATATGGTGGAAAAAAGATTCTTTGGTATTTGAATTTTGAAAATGTAATAATATACGGATATGATTTTATAGAAAATGATATTATTATATACGGAAATGTATATGGCGGTACTACAGAGCTTCCGGACCGTGGATGGATGGCAAGAGTCAGCAAGAATGGTGACTTAATATGGGAGAAAGTCTTTGACAATGGTTATGATGAGGATTTATCCACAATTGTTGTTGATGGTAATACTATCCATGCTATTACTCATGTGGAAAAGGATGGTTCAAGAGTGCCGGAGTATGTAACACTGATGCAGATAAATGGCGATGGAGAAGTAATCAATAATATAATAACAGATATAAATCTAGGTGTTCAAAAGGCAGTGAAATACAGAGAAAGCATATATATATCAACTAGAACAGGTGCATTGGATGGAGTGCAGGAGCAGACAGTAATTAGAATTAATACTGATGGA
>CAYWDL010000077.1:5093-8455 GCA_964457015.1 uncultured Roseburia sp.
AGTAAAATGTAGTGCGGAAAATCAAACATATGAGATAAAGGACATATGTGTGTATAATGATAAGCTGTATGTCACTGTTAATGAGACCAGCAAGGATACTGTGGATAGAGATGCATATATGTTTTATACTGAGGAGCTTTTTGAAACATTAAGTGATTTTGCCGATGACGGATATAGCTATTTTAATGATGATGCATTAAATAGACTTAGAAAGAATTACACGGCAAAGCTATTGGCATATGATGTAGATGATAATAGCGTGAACGAGGTGTATACATGCGATGGTTATCTTGCATCTGAATTGGCTATTAGAGAAGAACAGCTTGTATGGAATGTTCAGACCATGGAAAAAGCGTTATATTCAATGGCGACCTCATCTTATAATGTGGTTACAATGAATTTTGTGTATGAATACATTTTTGATATGGATGAAAATCTCATAAGCAATGAAAAATTAAAGGATGCTGTAAGGTATTCAATGTAAGGATTTATGGATGGAGTGGAAATTATTATATTTTCACTCCATCTTTATGTTAAAATAATTTGAGATTATAGGATATAAAGGTTAAAAAAGGATATAATTAAGGAGGATGAGTGTAATGAACGAGCAGGATATTAAAAAAGCATTTGAACAGATGAATCCATCTGAAAAGCAGAAACAGGTGATGTGGGGACGTATATTAAATCATAAATATAAAAAATCAAATGTTGTATATGGAATTATACGTAAGATGGCCATGGTGGCAGCAGTTCTTGCAATGGTGTTGTTATCTGGAATGGTTATAAATGCAGCTACAGGTGGAAAAATATTATCAACTATAGAGAATCTATTTGATTCTGAAAAAGGGGAAAAGGTGAAAGAAGCGGACGAAGATATGATACTGCCTAGGTTTGAATATACCGGTGATGATATGGCTATGAAGGCTATAGTGGAGTACTTTAGAGAATATGATAAGCAGTATCATCCACCTCGTAAAGGCTCTACATGGATTCCGGCATATGTGATATATGAGAAAATTGAATTTGAAGATGAATTAATTATATGGGGATTCTTTTGGGCATATACTTACAAGCTAAATGATGATGTATTTGAGGTAGATGGAGGTCATGGCATACCGGCATGTATACATTTGAAAAAAACAGACAATGGATATGTTGTAGTGGAAGCTGAATTGGCAGGAGAAGGAGCTGAGTATACAAGCAGCATAAAAAAATTTACGGAAGGATATCCAGAAGTGTATGATATGATTATGAGTGGAGATGGAGCAGATGGTGAGAAAGAAATAGAATGTAGAAGAAAGTTCTTACAAATGTATATTAATGATAATAATTTAGATATAAAGTATTACAAGGATTATGGATGGGAACCGGTAGAAATATTTGCTGAATAAGGCTTAAAATGGGTAATGCAATGGTTCGTTGCGTAAGTTCCAAGTATCCTTGGTAGACATATTTTTGGAAAAATGATATATTTTTATCAGAGAACGCGTTTGAAAAATGTATGTTGAGAGGATAAAAATATATATGATGTTGAATTCGAAATTATATTATCTGTTGATGGCGAAAAAAAGCTTGCTAAAGCTTACCAAGGAAAAATCGCTCAAATCGACCAAGAATGGATATTTTATGATGAAGATTTTTCAATAGTAGGTAATCTTTTTAGACAAAGATATAATAAGGAAAACGGAAAAGGAGAGTAAGAATGATGATGAAAGGTAAGAAAAAAATTTTTATAATATCAGCTATAATAGTGGTACTGGTTGTAATAATCGTTATGTTGTTATGCATAACAAAAAAGGATGACAGAAAGTTAATAGATCAGATTTTTGATATAAAAGATATTGATTATGAAATAATAAAAGTCAATAACGAGCTTGATAGTCATGAATACGGAGGAAGCTATAGCGCAGACTTGAAGGTAAAAAAAGAAAATTTTCATACTTTTTTAGATGAAGTTGAGAAGTACTATGCTCAACCTGAAAATGAAGAGGATTATAGTATTCGCATAAAAAATATGTGCGGAAAAGAACTGGGAGAAGGGGATTTCTTTTACACTAGAATGGGTTCAGTTCGACGTGAAATTATGTTTGTAGCTACGCCAAAAACCTGTATGTTTTATGTTGTTATATCTCCAAATGAAGAGGGGGATTATGATGTTCATTTAGAATATACTGAGTAAAAAACAGTAATTAATGATTTGACATCACCCCACAAATGTGCTAAACTACAAAAAGTGTTGAATAATCAATACATAAATGAATAGTAAAAAAGCGATGAATGTGCACAGTAGTTGTGTATTTACTTAAAGAGAGAGAGGGTCACCGGCTGAAAGCCTTCTTAAGTTCAGATACATGAGCGAATTTCACACAGGAGCTGCTCGGGTGAATTTACAAGAAGTAATAGTAGTTTGAGACGATTTACTGCACGTTAAGCAGTTCAATGAGAGTCCACATAATTGTATGTGGGAATCAGGGTGGTAACGCGGATTATATATTCGTCCCTCTATGCATATAGAGGGGCTTTTTCTTTATGTGCAAAACAATGTGCCAGGCGGTGTGAGTCGCTAAAAAATAATTAGAAAAGGAGAGCAAATGCAATGAATGCAAATTTAGAACAAATTAAGCAAGAGATTATTGCGGGAGCAGATGGTTTAAGTTCATCTAAAGAAGTATATGAATTCAGAAAACAGTATTTAGATGGAAAGACAGGTAAAATAGGTTTACTTATGAGGGAGATGAAGAACATCCCTAATGAGGAAAAGGCTGCATATGGTAAGGGCGTAAATGAATTAAAGGAATGGGCTCTTGAATTTATTGGTGAAATCGATGTAAAGATGAAGGCTAAGGAGCTTGAGGCTAGATATGAAGCTGAGAAGATTGATATTTCACTTCCAGCAGAAGAAGTACCTGAAGGTAATTTACATCCGATTACTTTGGTTAGAAATGAAATCATCGATATATTTGCAGGCATGGGCTTTGAAATCTTTGAAGGACCAGAAATTGAAACAGATTACTATAACTTTACTGCACTTAATACTCCACAGGATCACCCTGCACGTGATATGCAGGATACATTTTATTTGTCACCTGAATTCTTGCTTAGAACACAGACCTCTGCAGGACAGATTCACGTAATGGAGAAGAAGCAGCCACCTATTAAGATTTTATCACCTGGTAAGGTTTTCCGTTCAGATGATGACGCAACACATTCACCAATGTTTACACAGATGGAAGGTCTTGTAGTTGACAAGGGAATCACACTTTGCGATTTACAGGGTATGTTAGATGAGTTCGTTAAGAAAATTTATGGTGAAGGCACAAAGACAAGACTTCGTCCTTCTTACTTCCCATTTACAGAGCCAT
>CAYWDL010000078.1:0-8429 GCA_964457015.1 uncultured Roseburia sp.
CACATCCCCATCAGCAACTGATACCTCATAAGTACCGGCCTCAGTCGGTGTAAATAAATAATAGTTTCTGCCCTCCTCAAGCTTTACTGTTGTACAGCCTGTTTTAATAGCATATGCCTCATAAGACTTACTATCAACATAAAGCTCTGTAGATTCAGTCGGTAAACTGTATGCCACAACAACTTCAAGCTCAGGCTTATCAGCCGTAACCTTTAAGCCTTCCTTATCATAGCTGTAGCCCTCATCACCTGCAGTAAAAGCAACCTCTACTGTATATTCATCAGCAGCAAGCTCCTTTGTTGCCACACCATTTGCATCACAAACCTGCATGGCAAACTGCTCACTACCCTTCATAAACTTAACAATAACACCTGATGTATACGGATTGCCAATAGCATCAACCACCGTTACCTTATAGGTAACATTTCCATCCTTAGCATCATCAGTTTCATTTCCACCACATGCTCCAAGCATAACCACACTTGATAATACCATTATAACCAGAAGCAATATGTTTAATGTTTTACTTTTTTTCATAATACGCCTCTCTTCCAATATGTGTCAAAGACTACTGTGTATTAGCCTTGAGGTCATCATAATAATAGCAAAGCTTAATCCATGAATCATCCACACCTTCAAAAGTATACTTATCCATAAGCATCTGCAAAATATTTGCTAATTCTTTATCTACCACTACACAACCTTCGCGTTCAGCAACACCGGATGTATCATACTTAGTAAGATATGCCTTAATCGCTTCCGTATAATCCTCACCTTCACCATGATAACGTCCTGCGTATACATCCTCAAGCTGATACTCTTCTGCGTATGCATCATAGTCCTCACCCCATAATTCCTTAAGGTAAGCATCTGTAGCATCAACATCATTATTGTTATTCTTCATATGTGTAAGGATATACTGGTCATTTTCAGTCTTTCCGAAATCAAATGCACCCATATCAATCATATGTTCAATTGAATCACTAAATATACCCGTTGTACCAACAAAATCAGCATAAATAAGGCTTCCGCTTACGCCATTACCCAAATCTTCATGATAATATCCATCACTACCAAGTACAACATCAATACCACCTGAAATTACATAATACATTTCATTACCTGTAGCATCACTGTCATATGTGAAGTAACCAGGAGCACATGTTCTGAACAATTCCATATTTGCACCAACATATTCAATATCATAATAGATATAACCTTCGCCATATACATCCCAGTATGCGATATTAATATAATATGGCTTACCTGCTTCCATGTAATACAACATTGAGCAGTTCAATGTATCTTCATACATTCTCTCACAATGCTCATATACTAAAAGCTCATTCTTGTTTTCATCAAAAATCCATGCTTCAACACCATCTGTTGCATCACTCTTTGAAGTAATACGATATACACCTGATGTTGCAGGAATAAATTCTGCAAACTTTCCTCTTGGAATAATTGCTCTATCATAGTAGAAGTAATTCGTTTCAATATTTGTACCAAGCTTAGCTTCCTGTGCACAGAATGGTGCAAGACCAAGAATAGGGTCCTCAAGCTGTTCACCATTTGTTCCGTATGCCTGATAGTATCTACACCACTTCAACCATTCATTTTCATCATCATCAAAGCCTTCTACACTTGCAAGCTTCTTCAGCCCCTCTGCCAAATCGGCATTAACAGTACATACACCTGTTAAGTTTGAATTACTAGCATATGAACAGTAGGTAATCAATGCATCGTAAAGATTCACTCCGTCAACCTCAAGAGTACCATCTGCTATCAAATCAAATACAGTCAGCTCTTCGCTGAAATTTGTATAGTTCATAAGGTCCGCTAAAAGTAATGGCCCATTTGCTGAACCTACATGGTAATAACCATCACTCTCATTAAACACTATATCAACATACTTATATTCAAAACCATCCTCTGATGTAGCTGCTTCTCTTGGAATATATGTAGCCACATCGATTTCACTTTCACTTACGACACGCATATTTCTAATATATACTGTGTCATCACCTTCATTTGTATCTTCATCTTTTATGTAACATAATGCAAGCTCATATGTGCCGTCTTCCTCTGCAACCCAAGGATAACATGAACGCCATACCTCGTCAGCACCTGAAATTTGGTAAATATCCTCACCATTAACAATAACTACCAATGCATCTGATGCTCTCTCTGTTGAAGATAAGTAATCAAAACCAATTGCCTGTCCCTTCTTAAGCTCAATATCTGCATAAATAATTGCAAATGAATCCTCTATCAGCTGGTTAGATGCATATATGCATTTCTCGCCATTCTTTTCACCAATGATAAACGGCCATGCATATTCTGCACTGCCATCTGTTTCAGGACGATATGTAACTGTAATATCACCCTTATTGATAGCTGCACCAATATTTTCAGAAGTGTCCATTGTATATGTAGGCTTTACATTTGCAACCAGATCACTTATACCATTAGTACAAAGCTTCTGCTGATAATCATCTGCCGTAAAATGTTCAAATGCACTCACAAATGGTCTGAGGCTTGTAATACCACCTGCCTCAAACATACAGATAACTCCATATCTGTCAACAATAATTGAGGTTGGCCAACCTGACACACCAAATACTGACTGTGGCATTGTTGAAGCACATTTTGCCATCGGGAAGGATAATCCCATTGTAGACTTAAATGACCTGATGGCATCCTCGTCATCCAAATGGTTAAGAGCTATAATCTCAATGTCATCCTTATACATCTGATATGCTTCTTCCATAAAAGGGAACTCCTCAACACAATACTGACATGTTGTGTACCAGAAGTTAATCATAACCATCTTCTTTTCCTTAAGAATCTCTGAAAGTGTAAGCTCTTCTCCATCAGAAGTCTTTACTGTCATATCATACATTACGTCACCAACTGCCAATGTAGCATTGGAAATGTCACCATCTGTAATAAGTGACGAAGTAAGTGTAATATCTGCTGTATCACCATCAAAAGTATAACTGTCTTTAACATCGTAACCCTTAGGTACACCTGAAAGAGCTATGGCATAGTCTGACTTTTCAGGAAGTGAAAAGCTAACATTACCATTCTCATCTGTTGCGGCAAAGTTCTTGAGATCTTTTAATGTGTCATCTGCATATACATAAACATCAATCTCCGATAATGCCATACCACCCTGAGTCTTAAGGCTAACATTGTAGGTAATCTTCTTCGAACTGTCTACATTGGAACTACCATCATTTCCCTTACCATCATTCTTTCCTTCTGAATCTCCTCCACAGCTAACTGCAACAATCAATGTCACTATACAAGCAAGTAACACAACCGCTACAATAATGGCAGGAACTAATCTCTTTTTTTCTTTTAGATTTCTTATTAATTCTTTTATCTTGTTCATGTCCTCTTCGAATTCCTTCTGTATATTTTTTATCTTCGGGCATACTAACGCCCATTATCTATTAATCTTATCATATTGCCACCAATCAGTCAACTCAAAAAAGCCCCAAATCACGCGTATTTAGGGCTATAGCAAGTCATTGAATTAAATCAAAAGTTTAATAACATAACATAACAAATATTGTTATTACATCCCCTTTCAAACTACTGCTCCAACATCTCTTCAATGAATATTCCGTACCCTCTCGTCGGATCATTTACCAGCACATGTGTCACCGCTCCAACAAGCTTTCCATTCTGAATTATGGGACTGCCACTCATTCCCTGAACAATACCATTTGTAATGGACAACAACTCCTCATCTGTAACCTCAATAGTCAACTGCCTGTTATCACTGTCACCACTTCTATCCACATCAGTTATTTGTATTTCATAATCCTTAAGTTCCCCTGACACCATGCTTCTGACATATGCTTTTCCTTTTTTTATCTCATCTGCAGTTGCAACCTCAACATACTCCAAAGAATACTTATTCTCAATGTATTCAGCATCAACACTGCCAAAAATGCCTATACCGGTGTTATTATTTATTTCACCTATTATATTTTCATCATCGTAATTAATAGTTCCACATAATCCGCCGGGTGTACCATTAGCCCCCTTCTTTATGCCCCATATCCTTGCATTATACAAAAGTCCTGTATCACTGGACAGCAATTCACCTGTATCTATGTCGCTTATACCATGTCCCAAGGCACCAAATTCACCATCTCCGGTCACATATGTCATTGTACCTATTCCCTGTGTATCATCGCGAACCCACACACCGATTTTATATTCATCGTCCGCCGTAGGCACCGCGTTTATATTAACAACCTGTATTTCTTCCCCTCTTCTAACGCCAATTTCAAGTTGCTCTGCACCATATTTATTTATCAAAAACAACAGTTGGGACTTTGAACTTACATCAATTCCGTTTACAGACACAATATAATCACCCGACTTTATCAGGTCAAGGGCCGGCTCATACATAATACCGTCCTTTCCCTCAACCGTACCGCAGGAAACCACCATCACTCCATCAGTTTCAAGGTATATTCCCACGGGAAATCCGCAGGGTAATACCTTGAATTCGTTGGAAATATCTGCATTTACAACATCCGGCTCAACTACAGCCTTAGAAGGAACACTATATATAAAAAACAAAGAAGACGCAATCGTAAGCATTATTACTGCCATCAGACTGCGTCTATATCTTCTAACCTTTAACGCATCCATAATAACACTCCTTTCAATTATTAATAGCTTAATGTTATTATGAATTGTTTTAGATTTATAAATTCTGTTTATTTTTGTTTACCTTGGCAAATTCTTTCATTTCCCTTGCATTCTCCATAACAGCCTCCGATATATTCATACCACCAAGCATTCTTGCAAGCTCGCCAATTTCGCCTTCTTTATCAAGCATCTCTATGCTTGTCTTTGTGAAATCACCTTCAACATTTTTCTCAATTATGAAATGTGTGTCAGCCATGGAAGCAATTTGTGGTAAATGTGTGATGCATATTACCTGATGATTTATGCTTATAATACCAAGCTTTTCAGCAACAAGTCCCGCTGTTTTTCCGCTGATACCTGTATCAATTTCATCAAAAATCAATGTATCAATGGCATCCTTTTTAGCAAGAATTGTCTTTAAGCCAAGCATAATTCTCGACAATTCACCACCTGAAGCCACATTCTTAAGAGGCTTCAAGCTTTCACCCGGATTAGTGGAAATCATAAATTCCACTTCATCCATACCATCAGGTGTAAAATCATTAGTTGAAGTAAATTTCACATTAAAGCTCACTTCAAGGAAATTCAAATCCATAAGTACTGCCACTATATCCTTTTCAAAGCCGACTGCAGCATTCTTTCGTACCTGAGTAATCCTTTTAGAAAGTTCAAGCAACACCTTTGACTTTTCGGCAAGCTGCTTTTCCACTTCATTCTTTGCACTTTCGTAATTCTTAAGCTCAGACAGTTTTTCCTGCAATTGATCATATTTTTCAAGAACATCTTCAACTGTTCTTCCGTGCTTCATCTTAAGCTTATTAATAAGGTCAAGGCGCTTTAGTACCATTTCCGCATTTTCCTGATTGTATGAAATGTCTTCCATATAATCAGCCATTGCCCTGCTTACATCTGTACATATGACATCTAAATCCATCAATGAATTATAAATATTCTTCAAGCCATCATCAATATCAGCAATCGGCCCCAGCATTCCAATGACAGAAGATATCATATTAGAAACATTGTCATTATCCCCGTAGGACAATATATTCATACCGCCGGACAAAGCCTCATATATCTTCTCCTGATTAGCGAAAACCTTATAATCCTTTTCAAGCTGTTCATCCTCGCCAACCTTAAGATTTGCTTCTTCTATTTCGTTTACCTCATACTCAATAAATGACAGCTCTCGAATACGTTGCTCCTCATCCATGGTAAAGGATGCCTGCTTCTTAAGTAAATCCTTATATTCCTTATAATTTGCCCAATATTCAGACATAACAGCTTTTAATTCTTCCTGGGCAAATTCATCAAGAATTTCAAGATGCTTTGTCTTATGCAACAAGGATTCGTGGTCATGCTGACCATGAACATCTATAAGAAGCTCTGTAAGCTCCTTTAGCTTTGCCGCCGTCTGAGTTTCACCGTTCACCTTGATGATGCTCTTTCCATTCAAAAGCTTTCTTGAAACGATAATCTGCATATCATCATCAAGCTGTATTCCCATATCATCAATGACATTTTTTATATTCTCTTTTTCTTCTAAATCATCAATCGAAAATACCAGTTCTACAAGACCATAGTTTGCAAATTGTCCGACCACATCCTATGGCAGCTTTCCACCCAGGGCATAGTTAATTGAACCGATAATAATTGACTTTCCGGCACCGGTTTCACCGGTCAAAATATTTAAACCATCTTTAAACGAAACCTCTATTTCATCAATCAGTGCCATATTTTTTACATGTAAATTCAGTAACATACCTCAACCTCTTTCCAGGTCACACCATTATCTATCAAGTATTTTTTTCAGTCTCTCCATAACCTCAAAAACCTTTTCTTTATGCCTTATAACACACATAATCGTGTCATCTCCGGCTATTGAACCAACAATTTCACTTAAGCCTAATGCATCAATGGACGCAGCAACCGCCATGGCCATACCGGATGACGTTTTTATCACTACTATGTTTTCAGCATAATCCATTGAAATATAACCGGCCTTCAGCACCCTAAGTAATTTGTCATTAAATTCTGTCTTTTTATTTTGCATAGTCACATACTTTTGCTGACCGCCATTCTCTGACATTTTAGTTATTCCAAGTTCTCTTAAATCCCTTGATATAGTTGCCTGAGTTACGTTAAAACCACTTTCAATCAACTTACAGGCAAGCTCTTCCTGAGTGTAAATGTCATTATTTTCAATTAATTCCAACAATTTATTTTGTCTGACAGCTTTCATTATTACTCATCTTCCTTCTCAATATTTCCAAAAAGCCCACACTACTAAGCTTTATAATCTTTGTACTCACTTCCGCCTTCTTTACAACCAGCTTATCTCCTGTATGCAATGTACACATATGCTCACCATCAAAGTAAGCACTTCCCAATTCATTTTCATACTTTCTGTTCTCAATCACCTCAACCTCAACAACATCTGTAGGGTCCAGTACAATACTTCTTGTATTCAACGTGTGCGGACAAACAGGTGTAACCACAATCAGACTTGCCGACGGCTTAACAATCGGGCCGCCTGCCGACATACTGTACGCCGTGGAACCAGTCGGTGTTGAAACAATCAGACCATCTGCATTATATGTATTCAAATGCAATCCATTTACATACATATTAAATTCCAATATACTAAGTCCGCCACCTCGATTTATGACAATATCGTTAAGGGACACACCACTGGCAATGACTTTTCCATCTCTTACAACATCACCTGACAGCATCATTCTTGGCTCAACTATATAATCGTCAGACATCAGCTTATCCATTGCCTCATATACATCATCCTTTTCTGTGCCTGCAAGAAAGCCAAGTCTTCCAACATTTATACCCAAAAAAGGGATATCAGCCTGCTGTAATTCTCTTGCCGCATTAAGCAACGTACCATCACCACCAAATACGACTATGCAATCTGTACCAGCCTCAATCATATCTTTTTTCACATAGCCGGTCACAGACTTTACCTGGCACCCTTCTTTTTCAAGATACGCCTTAACATTAGCACTTAACAATATACTTTCCTTTTTACCTTCATTTGCTATCAAAAAAAACTTTCTCAAGGCTGCAAACCATACCTTTCCATAATCCTGTCAACAATCGACTCCTCATCAATATGTGCTTCTCGTCTCAACAGCTCCACATTGCCATGCTCAAGGTAAAGATTAGGCACTGCAATGTTTAAAACATCCATATCCAGTTCAGCTGTATTAACATATCTTAGAACATTTTCACCAAAGCTTCCGTTTAAAACGTTCTCTTCCATAGTAACCAAAAGGCTGTGACTCTTTGCCAATTCATCAATACATTCCTGGTCAAATGGTTTAATAAATCTTGCATTAATAAGCGAGCATCTAAGTCCCTTTTCCTTTAGAATTTCACGGACTTTCTCAGCCCTCTCTACCATATTTCCCACTGCAAGAAGCGCAATATCCTTCTCCTTATATATAACCTCACTCTTGCCATACTTAATCGACTCTCTGAAATCATTCAGACCATCATATGCCGTTCCTCTTGGATAGCGTATTGCAATCGGTCCGTTGTAATAGGTTGTATACTTAATCATATCACCAAGCTCATACTTATTCTTAGGTGCAAGAATGCTCATATTCGGTATGGAACCCAGATACGAAATATCAAATATTCCCTGATGTGTCTCACCATCTCCACCTACAAGACCTGCCCTATCTATCATAAATACTACAGGCAAATCCTGAATACAGACATCATGAAGTATCTGGTCGTAG
>CAYWDL010000079.1:0-682 GCA_964457015.1 uncultured Roseburia sp.
TTGTGATTTCTCTAATCTTAGCAAGTTCATCAGCTGAGATTTCATCTCTGCTTGTGTATGTTGGGTTAAGAGCTGCAATCTGCATAGCGATGTTCTTAAGAGCTTCCTTAACTTCATCACTAGCATTAGCTGTTGTACCTTCTACTAATACACCAATTCTACCGCCAGCGTGGATGTATGGAACAACAACGCCATCAGTTGTTATCTTTTCAAATCTTCTGATTGACATGTTTTCACCGATAACTGCGATCTGGCTTACTAATTCTTCTTTAACTGTCTTAGCTTCATCCTTGATGAACTTTTCATCTAATAAAGCTTCTACATTTGCTGCATCAGATGCAATAATCTGACTAGCAATATCAGCTACGAATGTTCTAAACTTATCATTCTTAGCTACGAAGTCTGTTTCTGAGTTAACTTCTACGATTGCTGCTTTATTACCTTCTACTACTGCAAGAACTGTACCTTCTGCTGCAATTCTGCCAGCCTTCTTAACAGCTGTAGCTTCACCTTTTTTTCTTAATACTTCAGCAGCTGCATCGAAATCACCATTTGTTTCAACAAGTGCATTCTTACAAGCCATAACACCTGCGCCTGTCATTTCTCTAAGCTGTTTTACCATAGATGCTGTAATTTCCATAATTTTATACCTATCCTTTCAAGATTATAAGATAATTGATTC
>CAYWDL010000079.1:692-8371 GCA_964457015.1 uncultured Roseburia sp.
ATAAAAATCGTAAGATTTTTATACAAAATATGTGTATCACAAAATGCATATGATAAGCTCGCTTATCAATTGCATTTCGATATACATATCGCATCAATTTATATAAATTTTTCTATATCTTAAGCTTCTTCTACTTCTTCAACATCAGCTTCAACTGCTGTTTCACCCTGATTAGCTTCGATAACAGCGTCTGCCATCTTAGCAACGATAAGCTTAACAGCTCTGATAGCATCATCGTTACCTGGGATAACGTAATCTAATTCTTCTGGGTCACAGTTTGTATCTGCAATACCGATAAGAGGAATACCAAGTGAATGAGCTTCCTGTACACAGATTCTTTCCTTCTTAGGATCTACTACGAAGATTGCATCTGGAACTTTCTTCATGTTCTTGATACCACCAAGGTTCTTTTCAAGCTTTTCCCATTCTTTCTTTAATTCGATAACTTCTTTCTTTGGAAGTACATCAAACGTACCATCTTCAGCCATCTTTTCGATTGCTTTTAATCTTTCGATTCTAGACTGGATTGTCTTGAAGTTTGTGAGCATACCACCTAACCATCTTTCGTTAACGTAGTACATACCACATCTTTCAGCTTCTGTCTTAACTGCATCCTGTGCCTGCTTCTTTGTACCAACAAAAAGAATTTCTCCACCTTCAGCTGCGATATCAGCGATTGCCTTGTAAGCTTCGTCTACCTTACCAACTGACTTCTGTAAGTCGATGATATAGATACCATTTCTCTCTGTGTAGATGTACTCTGCCATCTTAGGGTTCCATCTTCTTGTCTGATGTCCAAAGTGAACACCTGCTTCTAATAACTGTTTCATTGAAATAACGCTCATTTTTCTTACCTCCATTGGTTTTTCTAATATTTTTTCTTTCATATGCTTCTACTTTCAAGGGAACCTTAGAGCATGAGGCACCATCCTTGAAATCCACATATGTGTTTACTACGGCCACACTTAGCCGACCTTACAAATTTACCACACAATAAACCATTATGCAAGTATTTTTTGCTTTTTTTGCCAAATATATTTTTCCAAGGCAAAAAAAGACCTCTGCCATAAAGCAGAAGCCTTTAAATATAATCATATTCTATTATCTAAGGTAATGTGTAACCATCATCTGTTCTTGTTGCCAATGTCACTGTTGCTTCGTTTGTATGAACAGCATAATACTCAGGTTCTATTGAATCATCTTCCACAGATACTTCTATTATATAGTATTCCGCATTATTGATAACCAACATATCCTTGTACATAAATTCATACTGAAGTTCGTCTTTATCCTTTGCATCAGCATCAAGCTCTTTTTCCTTTATACACTTATCCTTTACAAGTGTCTGAGCATCAGCTATCTTCACAGTTCTTTCAAGTGAAAGGCTGTATGTGACAGATGTCACATTGCTTGCAATACCATTTGCATCAATACATACAAACTTAAAATCACTTCTGCCATATGGCATTTCAATAGGTTCCGTATACTGTGTTGATGCAGAAGTTGGTGCATCCGGTGTGGTTTCATCAGTTGTAAATGTATAATATACTGTATATCCCTCCGGTGCTGTTACTGTTATATTCTGATACTGGTTGTACACACCTGACGACGGTGTAACAACAGGTCCCGAAACCTCAACATCTTCTATAATATACTCAACTTCAAATGTCTCACTCATTATTCCGTTAACATCAATAACGTATGCTAATATCTTGGTAGTTCCCTCTGAACCCAGCGCTATAGCTTCAACATACTGGAATGCATTTTTATTACCTTTAGGATCACTTCCATCCAATGTATAGTAAATAGTAGTTCCTTCTGCACCGCTAAGCTCAATGGTTAAAAATGTATCGTAGTGACCACCTTCAAGACTTGCAACAGGTTTTTCCGGCAAATACTTCGAATAAGAATCTGTATTTCCTTTTCCTTCAAGTGTTGCAAAATAATTATTAAATTCTGTAAACATCTTGTTGTTATAGTAATAATCCAGCAACGCTTCGTTATATTTTGTATTTGAAGGCTCAAGTTCAACAATCTTCAACATATTTTGAACATATTCATCGTCATATACTTCAAAATGCTCGTAAATGTCATGTAGCAGCTTTCTCGCTTTCAACACCTCAGCTGAACTATACGCAACCTGCACAGCCTTCTTAGCCTCTGTTATAGCTTCTGACTTCTTATTATCATCATAGTATTCCTTTGCAATCTCATATTGCTTCTTAAAATTATTACTATCGTTAAGGCTATCACTAAATACTACTTTTTTCAATACTAACACAACTATCGCAATGGCCAAGGCACAACCAAACATAATACATATATTCTTTAATATACTCTTCGTATTATTGACAGGCTTAGTACCCGCTTTCTTTCCATTGCCATTTCTTTGAGAAGATGTTTTTGAATCACTTGTTCTACCATCCGAACCACTTCGCTGTGGTTGCTTATTTGCCGGACGATTTACAGGCTTTCTCTGTGGAATCTCTTCTTCATCCTCATCAATAAGACTCAAATCATCTTCCTCAAAATTAAATCTGCCTCTGTTGATATCAACCATCTTTAATTCCATACTAATATCTTCAACAGGAACATTAACTGTCTTCATCGCTTCTGCTTCGTCGAATTCTTCAGGAATTTTATTTTCTTCATTCTCACTGTCCATCAATGCGCCAACATCATTTGCCAACTCAGCCTCAATGAGGTTAAAGTCCGGAACCACATGTATCGGGTTACCGCATCTAAGACAAAACGCTTGATTATCCTTATATTCTTCTCCGCATTTATTGCATCTCATAATAAGTACACCTCGTTTTAGATTTTTGTATTACTTATCTATTTTAACAACATTTACCTTACAACGCAAGATTTTTCCGTTTACTTTTGCAGTAATTATTGTCGAACCCACTGAACGTCCAGTAACCGTGCCATCTTTAGCAACTGTTGCGACCCTTGAATTTCCTGTATACCAGGTAATATCCTCTGTTGCACCAAATACATCTAAAATATAACTGTCATACTGCTCAACTGTAATTTCTGTTGCATTCAAAGCTAATACAATTATTTCACAAGACGATTCAACTCCCGATTCAGCTATACAGTAAATTTCTGCATTACCTTGTCCAATTGCTGTTACTACACCATTTGAATTAACTGTTGCAACGGAAGTATCCGTAGAAACCCATGTATATCCGTCTGTTGACTTAGAAGGCTTCAATCTAACCGTAAGTTCTCTTGTGTTTCCAGGTAATAATACTACCTGGCTTGCGTTAATTACAACGCCTGTAGCAGGAACTGCCGGCTTAATTGTCACCTTAACTCTTCCTACTATATTATTTCCATCCGTTGATGTTGCATACACATAACATATACCAGACTTAACACCTGTAATTGTACCATTATGGTCTACTGTTGCAACATCTTTATCAGATGTAGTCCAGTCAACCTCTGTGAATGTAGCATCACTTGGTGTAACCGTTACCGTCACATCCTGTGAAGCTCCCTCAAGCAATGTTACACTTGACGGATTAACCGTAATACTTGTAACAGGTTTAACAACTGTATACGTAATTGAATCATAGATACCACTGCCATCTGTTGCAGTTGCAGTTATCTCTGCTGTACCATAACCAACAGCTGTAATCTTACCTTTTTGATCAACTGTCAACACCTTTGTATTACTACTGCTCCATTCCACGCCCTTATTAGTAGCTGTATCCGGCTTAACTGTTGCTTTAATCTTCTTAGATGCACCATAATTAATGTATTTTCCATCGTCTTCAATTGTTACTGATGTAACAAATTCATATACTACAATCTTACAGCTTGCAACAAGCCCTCTTTCCTCTGTTGTTACAAGGATAATCGCAGACCCTCCTGCAACACCTGTCACAATACCATTTTTATCAACAACCGCTACTGACGTATCACTTGAAACATATGTTACATTCTTGTTATCTGCATCAACAGGTGTAATAGTTGGAATAACAACCACCTTATCACCTGCATAAATTGTAGCCTCTTCAAAGTTAAGGCTGATACCTGTTACCGGCTCTGTAACCTCAACATCACACTTAGCATTAACACCTGAATCCTGGCTTGTGGCCGTAATAACAACCTTACCCGGAGATAATGTTGTAACCTTACCGGTCTGGTCTACTGTTGCAATGGTTTCATCAGATGAGGACCAGATAATTGTCTTATTCAATGCCCCCTCCGGATTAGCTACTGCATTTAACCAGAAGATTGTGCCCTTTCTTACTGACATACTATTTGTATTCAATGTCACCGAAGTTACAGGCTGATATACCGTAACGTTACATACATCGATTACACCACTGTCTGCTGACTGAACAATAATTGTTGCATTGCCACTGCCTACCGCTTTTACCAAACCGGTTTCATCAACTGTTGCAACCGAAGAATTAGATGTACTCCACCATAATTCCTGATTTGTAGCATTGTCAGGGCTAATCTTTGCCGTAAGTCTGAATGTATCACTAATCTTAATTGTAATATCTGTATAATCAAGTGTTACTGATGACACAGGCTGATTAATATAAAACTCACAGGTTGCAATAAGGTTTGTTCCGTAAAGACCTGTATCTATTGTCTGACAAATGATTGTTGCCTTACCCGAATTTACAAATGTTACAAGACCATTTGCATCAACTGTTGCAACAGCTTCATTAGATGAAGCCCATTCAACATTCCTGTTTACACCATCACCCTCAGGTAAGATTGTGTATGAAAGCTGATATGTGCCCTGTGATAAGCTTGTTTCAACATGTTCCTTTGTTAATGTAATTGCTGTAACAGGAACTCTTACATGCACCTTACACGATGCAACCTTTATACCATCTTCAGTAATAACAGAAACAACCGCATCACCACCGCTTACAGCTTTAACAAGACCATTTACCGAAGTTGATGCCTGAACCGTTGCTACAGATTCATCTGAAGAAACCCATTTAACATCAAGGTTATCAGGTATTGTTCCCTCTACATTATTGAACATCAATGTAAGCTGATATGAACCACCCACTGTAATCTCAACCTCTGTATCTGTGATTGTAATATCGTACACAGGCTCCTTGATTGAAATCTGACAGGTTGCATACTTTGTTACTCCATCTGCCGATGTCTGTACCGCTGTAATTGTAACATTACCTGTATCCAGGGCTGTAATAACACCTATACATTTATCCTTTTCACTACCCTTAACCGTTGCAATACTGTCATCAGATGACAACCATGAAATAGTTGTTGTCTCACTTGAATCAGTCGGAATTGCCTTAAGGTCGAATGTGTCACCCTTGTTCATAATATGCTCAGTAGTATGAACTGCAAAATTATCTACTACTGAAATTGTTATTGTTGACTTATGTGTTGTAGCTGTATCATCCGGATAAAGTGCCGTACCTTCAAGTACTGCTGTGATTGTTGCTGTACCTGCACCTACTGCAACTACTCTACCTGTTGAATCAACCGTTGCCACTGTTGTATCACTTGTGAGCCAGTTAACTGCATTTGCTATTGTCTCATCTTTAACATTTACGGAAAGGTTGGCAACGTCACCAACTGATAACACCTTGTCCGAACCATTGATACCAAACAGTACCTTTACATTAAGCCTCTGTCCAAATTCATCAATAATCTCTTCCGTGGTCATATCTGCAAATTCTTCCATCTGACTATATCCATACTTTGTGTACATATAAATCTGTGTAACACCTGCATTTAAACCATATATTCTACCAATATTATCAATAGTAATATGCTCGCCGTCCTCGTCATATGTACCCCATGTAAGGTAAGAAGCATCTGCGGCATTAGTTCTATTTTCAAATGCACTTATATAATGACTTGCTTCAACATTAATTGTGCTTGTATCAGTAAATCTTGCCTTCACGATAAATGTGAACTCAATGGACTGTGAGTCAGGAGCCGGTGTCTTTGCTGTGACTGTTGCCACACCTGCACCTACTGCCTTAACTGTTCCCACATATCTTCCTGCTGTTCCTTCATCTACTATCTCAACAACGCTTGTGTCAGATGATTCCCAAATCATTCCTGTTGCTTCCATGTCGTTGTTATAGTTTGTATATAATGTCCTGTAATCTCCTACTGAGGCAATGTTAAACTGATCTGATGAGGTATCGAGCTTAACTGTAATATCTGTTGTAGTAACCTTAGAAATGGTTGCACCGTCAGTATACTGACATGTAATTGTTGTTCTTCCGGCACCTACTGCCCTGACCATAGCTGTACCAGTCTCAGCATTCTTAACTACCGTAGCTACATGGGGATTGGAAGATGTCCATGAAATATAATCAACATTGGGTTCTTCCTCCAAACCTGTAATAGTAACAGTAAACATATCCTCCTCATTTACTGTCCACATAACATTATGCATATTCTGCGCTTCAATCGTAAGAATAACATCTGTGGCGAACGCCATCACAATACCAATAACCGTGGCAATAACCGCCACCGCCAACACTATAAGCTGCTTCCAAAATCTCTTAATCTGTCTCATCATATCACATACCTCATCTCTAATAATACAGGAATAAAAATTATCTATTTCAGAGTATACTAAACCCTATAGTTTTTATCGGAATTTACTACTAAAATCTTAACATTTTTTTGCAAATTTTTCAATTATTTTTCCATCCGCAAAGCGCGTAGCCATCGGAGCATTTTTCAGATAGGATTTTTCACAGTAATTTCCTGTCGCAAAAGAAAAAGTCCCTCAAAGGCTCAATTTTCCTACCTTTGAAGGACTTTATTATACACTTTACATTAATTTCTTGTAATCTCAAACTTAGCCTTTGTTGTAATACACGCCAGCAAGCTCTGATATCTTTCCCATGTATCAGCTTCCTCAACCACAACATCCAAAGAAGCAGCCATATCATCAATAAGTCTGTCTGTAATTTTGTGACGTAATCCTACTAACACATTTCTCTTCTGCTCATAAGTCTCTGCATTCAAGAACTCTAGCAAATCCGCATTAGGATTACCCTCCGCTTCTATGTCGTTCTGCTTTTCTTCGATTACTTCCTTAACAGCCTCAGCTTCCTTAGTTACACTGTCAAACTCAACCTTTTCAAATCTGTACTTTTGAGCCACATCAGGATATTTTTCTCTATCCACCTCGCTCATAAACATTGAAAGTGGTCTTGCGTGAACCTTAAAATCATCATAAAGCTTTTGGTATATTACCAGCTCTTCACCTGTTTCGCTATGAATGGCTATAGCAACTATCTGATACATTTTCCCCTTAAAATGCTTATAAAACTCACCCTGCTTTGGTACGTCCCTGTACATTATATCATCTCCATATCTTAAAATCTTATAACATCGCTTCCAATGTTTCTCTTATTGCTTTAATAAATTCTTCACTGTTTAATACTGTAGGATTTGGATTTGTTGTGATTATAGCCAAATCATTTGTCATTCTGCCATCCTCGATTGTCTTAATACAAGCAGCCTCAAGCTTGTCAGCAAAATCGCATAATCCCTTGATATTATCAAGCTCACCACGCTTTCTTAAAGCGCCTGACCATGCAAATATTGTAGCTATTGGGTTTGTTGAAGTCTTCTCGCCCTTTAAATGCTTGTAATAATGTCTCTGAACTGTTCCGTGAGCAGCCTCATATTCATAGTAGCCCTGT
>CAYWDL010000080.1:0-8338 GCA_964457015.1 uncultured Roseburia sp.
ATGGACTTCAGATACTCCATATACTGAGCTGTGATCTCAACGATCGGAATATCATATATATTCACTTTATTCTTATCTATGAGGTGCAACAAAAGATCCAACGGCCCTTCAAACACCTGCAATTTAACAGGAATACCCATAACTTCATCCATTCTTTATCATTTTTTTCGCCACGTGTCATTTTACAAAATTTTAGAAAAAAAATCAACCTTATTTGTTCTTGAACGTAAACATATGAATCTGCGGCATATTAAAAAGCCTGAACCTAATTGTATGGGAGCCAAGACCTCTTGTTACAAACATTTTGGTCTTACCTTCCACATACTCTCCTTCATAATATTTCGGAAAAAGACGCAAGCCTGTGGAAATAATTCCTCCGATAAACGGCAATCTTACTATTCCACCATGATTATGTCCTGAAAATACATAATCAGCACCATACTCAACATATGCATCAAAAAAATCAGGATTATGGGCCAGCAAAAATGATATTTCATCCTCCTTGCACTGATATCTTCCTACCACACGCTCCAAAACCTTTCCGTCCGGTTTCGTCCTGTTAAATTTTTCATAATACTTTAATTCAGCCTCATACCCCATAAATACCAGGTTTGTACCTTTAATGCTGGTAATGTATTTATCATCATTAAGAATTGTCATATTTTCGCCATTTGACAAGGATTTCAAGCATTCAACGGCATAAATATATTTTTTTCGGCTCCTTAATCTTGTCTCGTGATTGCCAAATGCAAAAAAAATCTTATATTTTTTGCGTATTTGCTTCAGGAATTCTCTCGCCACAAGGTTCCTTTCGCCCTTCTTTGCAACAAAAGCATCTCCGGCTATCAGCACCACGTCCGGATTAAAGCTTTCTATATCACTTATAAGCTTTTCATTATCTTTGCCATATTTTGTGTTATGTAAATCTGCAAAAAATACAACCTTAAGCTCATCCTTAACCCTTGAATCGATTATATCCTTATATTCGATTTCATAATGTGTATTTTCATACATTGAACGTAACAATATCAAAATGACAACAACAAACAAAACACTTAAAACAATCTCCATATATCTATGTCCCTTTCAATATAAAATGTAATCTATAATAGCATTTTCTTCAAAGTGATTATAAACGAGAAGCCAAACCCTGCCTTTTCAACGCTTTCCCCGGAAAGTATGTTTGCTTCCCCGATTTTTTCTCCATTTAAATAATACTCTATTTTTCCGATTATGTCACCCTTTTTTATCGGTGCTTTAAGTTCATCATTAAGCTTAACCTTTTTATCAACATTATTAACATCGCTGCCATCAGTCGAAAGATAACTAAAATCACCTTCAACGTAGCCTCTAACCATTTCTTTTTCCCCTCCAAGTAATTTTACCCCCGATATTTCATTATTGTCAGCATCCTTATACACCCTGCAGCTATTAAAACCGTATTCCAAAAGCTTTGCCGCATCAGTGAATCTAACTTTATAATCCGACGCTCCCATAATGACGGCAATCATATCAACACCATTCTTTGTTGCAGTAGCAGATAAACAATACTTTGCTTTACTGGTAGAACCTGTTTTCAATCCCGTTGCCCACTCATACTGTTTTAAAAGCTTATTAGTACTTGATAAGCAAAACTCCTTTGAACCTTGTTTTGTTACATGAGTTATGTTCTCCATCCAGATACCGGTATATTCAAAAATCTGCGGGTGTTTTGTGGTTAATTCTCTTGAAAGAATAGC
This sequence comes from uncultured Roseburia sp., assembly GCA_964457015.1. Classification (GTDB taxonomy): domain Bacteria; phylum Bacillota; class Clostridia; order Lachnospirales; family Lachnospiraceae; genus SVEL01. Next base: position 1,740 of record CAYWDL010000080.1, read on the forward strand.
CACATCCTTTGCCGACATATAATGCTCATCCGAGTCACTAAGACCGCAGCAATCCAAAAAATGTGTATTTTCCAGCCCCAAGCTCACAGCTTTTTCATTCATTCGTTTAACAAATTCAGCTTCCGTTCCTGAAATATATTCAGCCATTGCAACACTGGCATCATTTCCAGACGCAACAGCGATACATTTTATCAATGTTTCAACAGTCTGGGTTTCACCTGTCTCAAGAAACACCTTGGAACCTGTCATTGATTTTGCATATTCTGATGTTGTGACAACATCATCAAGCTTTATTTTTCCAGCCTTCAAATCATCAAAAATCAAAAGCAGGGTCATCAGCTTTGTTATGCTGGCCGGGCTTAATCTTTCATCAGCATTGTTAGACACAATTATTTCTCCCGTTGAAGCTTCCATTAAAACAAACGCTTTTGCCGATATCTCAAGTCCAACAGGTTCAGCAGCCACTTCTATGTCCGGCGTAACGGCATAGGCCACGCAAACATTTGTAATCATTGAAAACACCAGCAAAAGCGATATTAATTTTTTTATCACCATAGCACCCCTAAATATACTGTTAATATAATTTAGTATGCTATATTACATTTTATTACTATTTTTTTAATTATTCTTCGTATGGTGTGGTTTCTTCTTCTGAAGATATTTCACCATTTCCGTCAGTTGAATCTGCATCCTCAACTTCTGTCTCTGTCTCACCTGTAGAATCTTCACCGCTACTATCAACAGAAATATAAATGTATTCACTAGTCTTGCTTACAATACTAGCCTTCCATTTCTGATTAACAACAACTGAATCAAATGACTGTAACGGCTCATCAAGATAAATTCTTAAAATATTATCATCAACAAACTCCGTTGTTACCTGCGTTCCGTTAATACTTACATGACTATACGGTGTATAATTGGAGCCTAACACCAGATAACGTAGCTGCTCATCATCGTCATCCTCACTATTTGTTTCAGCCTTTGAAGAATTCTCCTCTGTTTCATCGTTTTCAAGATTACCAATACTCTCCGAATTGTCCGTAGCACCTTCGTCTGCCACATCTTCATCCGGAATAACTTCCATATTCGTAGTATAATCCTTTATAACCTTTTTAATGGTAATAGGATATGTTCCCAATGTAAGGTCTGTTGAAATATAAGGGTTTATTCCATCAAAAATATACTTATCTCCGTAAAGCATATCATATGTCAATGTCTTTAACTGCTCAAGATAGTAAGTATCATCCTGATATATCTGATGGTACTTATTAATATAGCCACCATCAATATTAAGTGCCTGCAACACTCTTGAATACAACTGGTATGTTTCAATATCCTTATCCTCAAGCTCAATGCCCATATTATTCCAGATAATATACTCTGTCTGATATACATTGCCCTCTGTAAGCTCATCATCAGTTATACTCAAGCTTGGGAAATGGTCTCCGTACATAACCAAAACAGTATCCTCATCAAAATACTCAAGCTGTTCAATAAGTTCCTTTATAAAATCATCCATCTCCTTAAGCTGATTTACATAATACAAAAACTGATACTCTCTTTCCTCATCTCCAAGTCCTCCAACCTGAATAACCGGATCCTCCAAAACAGGCTCCTTCGGATAAACACCATGTCCTTGTACGGAAATACAATACAAATAATCCTTCTCATCTGTATAATTTAAAACATCAAGTATCTCATCTGTAAGCACCTTGTCCTTTGCCCAATTAACCTCAGTAAACTCTTCCGGAACCATAAATTCAATTGATGTAAATGTATCATATCCAAGATTCTTAAACACCTTATGTCTGTCATAGAATGCTGCATTATTATTATGCATTGCATGTGTTGCATACCCATAATCCTTCAAAACATACGCAATACTTTCACAGGTTTGCTTCTTAAGTACTGTCTTATAAGGGAACTCACCCGGTCCAAAATCATCAAGATTCATTCCTGTCATAACCTCAAACTCTGTGTTAGCAGTTCCATAACCGTAATTATTTACAGTCAAAAATCCTGACGGAAAATCTTCCTTCAACTGATTAAAGGTTGGTATAGGATCCTCAGACAATTCCAAATCCTTCATCTTCGTCACATCGAAAAATGACTCAAGCTGTAAAAATATAATATTCGGTGTAAGAACATTATCTGCATCAACCGTTACAGTATTATTTAACTTTTCAACAATTTCCTCAATGCCTTCTGTGGAATAAGTTTTTGGTCTTTCAACACCGGTATTAACAACACTACATGAAAAACAATACACAAAACCGTAATCCTGATATGCTATTGACATATTTGGAAACTTTTCCGAAACAATATCCGCTTTAATTCCTAATTTAACAAAACCAAGAGTTGAAAACATTATCACAAGCATTATTATTACATTTGCAAAGTAGTTTATCTTTTTTGCATATTTCGGAGTTTTAAACCATAAAAACAGAATAAGCAATACTGCCACAATAAGTAGCATAAGTATTATAATAAAGCTTGCAGGACTTAAGTACTTCTCTACAATATCAGTAACGCTTCCTGCTATCTTTATATCTGTAGCAGAGAACGGTGTTTCTCTTATTCCTTTCAGAATAAAATTCGCAACACCAAATCCAATCCATACAACATCAATTGCTATTATCATTGCCGCTCTCTTTCTAAACAACAATACAACTGAAACTGTTGCAAAGACAATCATATAATTCAATATAAATACGAGAGGGTCTGTAAAAATACAGGTAAATCCCTTAATCACAGAACGCTTGTTAAGCATTTCAATAACCATTACCGTCAAAAAAGGCATAGCGAACATAAGAATGTTTGTGAACATTTTTACAGGTTCCTTAACCAGCGACATAAACCACAATTTAATTCTATCCCTTATTTTTATAAAAAAACTTTTCATCTTTATCTCCATTTCCAACTAAAAAACGTTAAACAATTTACTATTGTACTATCTTTAATTCAAAATATCAATAACCTTTTTTATAATAACATTATCTACACTTTCATTTTCACTAACCCTGTAAGCGTTGAAAACAATTTCCTTGGCCTTTGCAACTTTTCGTGCATCATTGCCATAAATTGTCGCTATTTTAGTATTTCCTTCAATTCTGTCACCAAGCTTCTTATGAAGGACAATTCCAACAGATAAATCTATCTGACTATCCTTATCCTGTCTTCCCCCTCCCAGTGCCAAAGAAGCCAAACCAATATCCTCAGTAACAATTTCACTTACAAACACCGTTTTACCGGCTTCGCCAATATACACGTCCTCCCGGATACTTCCCAGTTTAAACATACTTGTATCATCAATATAATGAACATTTCCCGACTGCGCTTTTACAAATTCCTTCAATTTGTTAAGTGCTTTCTTGCTTGTTATAGTATCCATCAAAGCCATTTTTGCTTCTTCCAATGTATCACAATAGCCACCAAACATTGTCATATATGCTCCAAGCTCAAGTGAAACCGCAAGCAAATCCTCACTTCCGCCTCCGTTCAGAACCTCTATTGCTTCAATCACCTCAAGGGCATTACCTACATTTCTTCCCAAAGGCTGATTCATATCAGTCACAACAGCTGCCATCTTCTTTCCTGCCTTATGTCCAATATCAACCATTACCTCCGCCAGTTTAATGGCATCTGCCTCATTTTTCATAAATGCACCATTACCACACTTGACATCCAATACAATGGCATCTGCACCGGAAGCCAGCTTCTTACTCATTATACTTGATGCAATTAGTGGAATACTGTCAACTGTAGCGGTAACATCGCGCAATGCATATATCTTTTTATCTGCCGGTGCCAAATTCTCAGTTTGTCCAGCCACAGCCATCTTTATCTTATTTACGTTATCAATAAACTGTTCCTTCGGCAAAGAAGTCGAAAATCCCTCGATACTCTCAAGCTTATCAATTGTTCCTCCTGTATGACCAAGACCTCTTCCTGACATTTTTGCCACAGGAATACCAAGGGAAGCAACCATTGGCCCAACAATAAGCGTAATCTTATCGCCAACACCACCTGTACTGTGTTTATCTACCTTTATTCCTGCAATATCTGATAAATCGATGGTATTGCCACTGTTTTTCATAGCCATGGTCATATGAAATATTTCTTCATCGTCCATACCTTTAAAACATACCGCCATTAAAAATGCTGACATCTGATAATCCGGTATCCGGCCTTTTGTAAATCCATCAATAATAAATTCAATTTCTTCCCTGGACAGCTTTTCTCCACGCTTCTTCTTAGTAATTAAATTATACATTCAGAAACCTCCTCAAAAAAAGATTTACCTATATCAAGCTTCTTAACACCAAATATTTCCGCCAACGTCTGACCAATATCTGCAAAGCTTTCTCTCTCGCCTAAGTCAACAGCCTTTTTCATCAGCTTATTATATACAAGGATTGGTATATACTCTCTTGAATGGTCTGTGCTTGCTGTTGTTGGGTCACAACCATGGTCCGCATTAATGATGAGCAAGTCATCCTCCTTTAACACCTCAAGCAATTCTCCAAGTCTTTTATCAAATGACTCAAGACCGTCACCATACCCTGCAGGATCGTTTCTATGTCCCCATTTCGAATCAAAATCAACAAGATTGGTAAATATAAGTCCCTTGTCAAAATCCTTCATACACTGTAATGTAACATTCATACCATCATCATTACTTTTTGTATGAATGGCATAAGTTATCCCTTCCTGACAGAATATATCCTCAATCTTTCCTACACCAACAACATTCTGCCCGCTCTCTTTCATATATGTCAAAAGATTGTTCTTAGGTGGTAATACTGAATAATCTCTTCTTTCACTTGTTCTCTCATACTTGCCCTGCTCTCCTGTAAATGGTCGTGCAATAACTCTTGCAGTCTCATACTTTTCATTCAGAATAGCTCTTGCACTCTCACACATTTTATATAACTCATCAATGGAATATACATCCTTGTGACATGCAATCTGAAATACCGAATCTGCTGAAGTGTACACGATAGGCTTTCTTGTTTCCATATGTTTCCTGCCCAATTCTTCAATTATGGCCGTTCCTGAAGCGGGTCTGTTTGCCAGAATTCCCGGAAGATTATTTTCCTTTACAAATGCATCAATAACCTCCTCTGGAAATCCATCCGGATATGTTCTAAAACCTACCGGGCGATATATTCCCGTCATTTCCCAATGTCCTGTTGTGGTATCCTTACCATTTGACAATTCCCTGGACTTGCCGTAAGCTCCAACGGGATTAGTAACAGGCATCACTCCTTTAATGCCTTTTATATTTCCCAACCCAAGCTTACGCATATTTGGAAGCTCCAGCGTCCTATAAACCTTTGAAATATTACCGATTGTATCACTTCCCTCATCACCATATTTTCCAGCATCAGGCAGTTCACCAATCCCTACACTATCAAGAACAATCCATATAGCTCTATTAATCTTCATATTATTTTCCTTTCATAAACATACACAGCTTAACAATACATATATTCTAGCAAAAAACAGCCCAATATACAAGTTAAGTATTTATTAACTTCAATTGGCTTAGTAAATGCTCCGTCCAATTCTTGATAAAAAATCACAAAACAAAAGCATATAAACGCCACCCTAAAGCATTTACTAAGCCAATTAAAGTTTCTTGCAAATTTATGTTGTAAATTTTATCTTAAAGTATTATAATCCTTAATTGTCCAAATTATTTTAGTTAGGAGATTTACTATGAGTTTTGATTTTATTAGACAATTACCTACTCCGAAGGAGATTAAGGAGCAGTATCCTGTTCCTGAGCATTTAGTTGCATTAAAGGCTGATAGAGATAAGCAGATAACTGATATCTTTACAGGCGAATCAGATAAATTTATATTAATTATCGGACCTTGTTCGGCAGATAATGAAGATGCTGTTTTGGACTATGTTTCAAGACTTGCAAAGGTTCAGGAAAAGGTTTCTGACAGAGTATTAATAATACCTAGAATTTACACAAACAAGCCACGTACAACAGGTCAGGGCTACAAGGGTATGCTTCATCAGCCGGACCCAACCAAGAAGCCTGATATGCTTGCCGGCATACTTACAATTAGAGATATGCATTTACGTGCAATAAAGGAGACTGGTCTTACTGCAGCTGATGAAATGTTATATCCTGACAATTACAGATACTTATCAGATGTTTTATCATATGTTGCAGTTGGCGCAAGATCAGTTGAGAATCAGCAGCATCGTCTTGTATCAAGCGGAATGGATATTCCTTGTGGTATGAAAAACCCTACTGCCGGCAACTTAAATGTTATGCTTAACTCAATCATCGCAGCTCAGAGCTCTCATACATTCCTCTACAGAGGCTGGGAGGTAAGCACAACAGGTAATCCTCTTGCGCATTGTATTTTAAGAGGATATGTTAACAAGCATGAACAATGCATTCCAAACTACCACTATGAGGATTTGAAGTTACTCTATGATTTGTACGCAGAAAAGGATTTACAGTATCCTGCTGTTATCGTTGATACAAACCATTCAAATTCTAACAAACAGTACAAGGAACAGATCAGAATTGCTAAAGACGTTATTCACAGTCGCAGCCATTCCGATGACTT
>CAYWDL010000081.1:0-8324 GCA_964457015.1 uncultured Roseburia sp.
TCATTGGTGTAACAATAGCAACACCGGCACCTTTAAATATTGACATATTTCCTCCGTTCCGAGAGCTAACTCTCTTTAACCTTACTTTATTCTATGTACCAAGAAATAATATTGTGCTGCGAAGCTTTTATTATGTTCAGGAAATTCCAACAGAGTTTCCTGTTACATAAGAAAAGCTGGCCCATAGGGTCAGCCAAATATGTTTTCATTCCTAGTTTATAAAACATACATAGCACCCCATCTCTTGCGAGATGACAGTCATACAGCTCTTAACTGTATGCCCAAAACTACATCTTAGCGGAAAATATAGTTCTTCGGCGTCTTTACCTTTCGTCTGCAATCACCTGCGCCGCACGCATCCTACAGATTACTCATATCAAACGCAACCTCTATCTGTTTATTATCTTTTAGTATCTGTGTGTATCATAACACTAAGTGGCAGAGAAATCAATATGTTTTTTATGTTATCATTATCTTTCTATTATGATAACCTCATCTGCGTAGTCTTTTACTCTCTCATTATGAGAAACAACTATTACCGTATGTCCTTGCTCTGCCAATGTTTTTAAATGCTCGAATACTATCTTTTCATTTTCTTCATCCAAATTTCCTGTTGGTTCATCAGCCAAAATTATCTGCGGACTATTCGCCAATGCTCTTGCAATGCATACTCTTTGCTGCTCACCGCCACTCATTTCTGAGGGTTTAGACATTGCCAGCTCTTTCGCGCCAAACTTTTCTAATAGTCCCAGCGCCAGTTCCTTTCTATCCTTTGCCGAAATCTCCGGGTTAATACGCATTGGCACAATTACATTTTCCAATGCACTCAAATACGGATTCAGATAAAACCCCTGAAACACAAACCCTATTTGCTTATTTCGTATATTTCCTTTTTCTCTTTCATTTACATCTGTAATGTCTTTTCCCTTAATAATCACTTTACCTGATGTAGCTTCATCAATAGTACCAATTATATTCAGGAGTGTTGATTTTCCCGCTCCTGAGCGTCCCATAATGGCATAAAATCTTCCATTTTCAAATTCATAGGAAAAACCATTTAACACCTTAGTTGAATTTCCATACACTTTTACAATATCTTTTATTTCAATAACACTACTCACTATTCCTCTCCTTTCAACTCACTCACAAGATTCATTCTTTTTCTCATCATCACCATCGAACCGATAAATGTAATAACCATCAGAATAATTACCGCGGGCACTACATATCCTACTTTAAAATAAATTTCTTCATCCAATACCGACATCAGTGTATAAAATGTTTTCTGTTTGCACAAACTCTGCCAAATACTATTTGCTATTACAAATCCTGCTACAGTAGGTATAATCGTTTCCAACATTTTACCTGTAAACACTGCTAATCCTCTTCTAAAATCACTATATCCCAGTACCTGAAACATGGCTATTCTTTGTCGTTCTTTGATTATATCCGACTTCAATTTCAAAAAATATAACACAGAAAAAAACATAATAAGTAAAATTGACAGCATATTCATTATTCCAAATATCGCCCCCATTTTTTCCCTAATAAATGGGTCTGCCACATTGGCTACCGACAAGCCATTTTTATAAATATCACTCTCAATGATAACACTTATATTCGTCATAATACATATACATACCGTTAACATTGACATTATACAGGCATTCACAACCATATTTCCTATCGTATCTTTATAATCTGTAATCATTTTCTTTATTATGTATTTTAACATCTCTATCCTTCTGACTTTATTTCTTTTTGTACATCTATTTTTCTCAACTTATCGTTAATTGTGTATACAGCCACAGCCCAGACAATCAACAACATAAACAATGCTGCAATCAATCCTTTTACCGAAAAATCTAACTCCAATATTTTTAATTCCATCGTCATAAATTTTTCTATTATCACATTTCCAGCGAACAGGGATGCAATCGTTGCCAATACTGAAAATACCAATGCAGGAACTAATCTTATTGCATATTCTATTCCCAGCACTTTCACTAAATCCTTCTTTAAATATCCCTGCACCAGATATATAGCCATTTCCTTTCGTCTGCTATTGATATCGTTTCCAATCATTGATATCATAATAAAAATAACCGCAACCAAAAGTACCATGGAAATACCCACACACACCAAATGTATCACCGGAAACACTGTTTCCAGCACATTATAATCCGAATTAAGCTCAACCAAACCACTGGCATTGTATTTATCACCAATGGCGCTCTTTACTTCATTTATATACTTAGCATCATCAACCACAACGGCATAATAATATTGCTTTCCAAAACCTATGTAACTGTTTTTATCATAGTTACCGGTTTTCTCCATTTCTTCTGCAAGCTTTTCTTCCCATCCTTCTTCTGTCAAATCATAGATTCCAACCGCATCCTCATCGCTTAACAATGCAGTACAGGTACCCATCAGGGAATATATGTTGTCATATGTTCCGGAAACCACAAGCTTTACACTTTTCTCCTCATCCATATGATTGGTAACCTTTATGGTCAATTCATCTCCTATGTACTTCGACCCATCCACATATTGTCCGTCTTCCACCGCAAACATATAATGAGGCAATATAATTTCACCTTTACCCGGAAGCCTGCCTTCAACTATGTATCCCTCATAACCATCAGAACAAGCCTGCAGCTCTAAAAACACATCCTCATCATCCTCTATGCCACTTACACCGGCAGGAATGACATACACATATGGGTATACAGCAACAACGTGTTCTACCTCATCCTTAATGTTTTTAAACTTTTCCGCCAAATCTCCTTCCCTATCCTCATATATAATATTTCTAGCTATTGGTATTTCATCAAATAGTTTTACCACACGACTCGCTGATAATGCTACTGAATTTATAAACATATATATAAATAACGAGAAAAATATCATCACGCCTAATGCACGTCCTGATTTTTTCTTTCCCTTCATGTTATTTAATGCCATAACACAGGCTTCTTTTCCTATCATTTCAGTTCCTCCAAAAATTCATCCAATCCCTCATCATATATGCTCATACTGTTTCCAGCCTCATCATATATGATTGCATCCATAACCAGTTGATATTCATTTGTTTCTTTTGATGTATGTATGGTTCCATTTAAATACCACACATACATATATGCATTCGTTTCTTTTATTTCAAATTTTGCCACATGTGATGCTGACAAACCATCACGAACCTTTGTACCCATATTCTCCACATCATCACACATAAATTGCTTAAATACTTTCCAATCATATTCTTTGCTCCTGCCAAGCTCCCTTATGTCGGATATTTCAATATTTCTAATTAAAGACTCATACACAGCTTCCACATATTCACACAGCTCTTCTCCAGCCTCCTTATCAAAGCTATATTCTGCCATATATCTCATTCCTTCATCCATCTTTCCATTTACTGAAGCCCCTATATCCACAATGCATTTAGAATTGGTAAAATCCACATGATAATATAAGCTTTCCTTTTCCTGACCATATATCCTTATGTTAACCCCCTTATCCGGTACATACCCCTCCGACTCGGAATAGTATGGTTTTAATTTATTTTTACCCAGCTTTTCCATAATTTCGTCTATGACTTCCTTGTCATATATCATCACACTTTTTGCTGCATTGCTCTTATTTGCATCTACGATTAATTCAATAGACTCTACGTTCTTCATATTATCACTCATAAAGTAATCCAAATCTTTTTCTGTAAACAAAACATAAAAAAGACCAATTAACAATATTAACATTGTCACCCCTATCAATGCTGCAATTATTATTATACATTTTTTCAGTTTCTTATTCATTTCGTTACACCTCACATACAAGTATCAATTCAGCTGTGCACATTCATAAGTGCTTATGTTTTTTGGACTCTGACATTTTTACTCGAGCATTGTCAGAGTCCCCTTTTTATATAAAGTAGACCTTTAGATTATAAAGGCTACAATATATCAGCACACCCCCTCGTAAAATAAAAAGGCTGCAATGAACACATCATTCACTGCAACCGAACTATCATAACAATCTTATTACTCTCTTTTGTAACACCATCATCTTAGACTCCTAGCTTTGCGTCCTTACATTTCTATAAGTTTGTCCCTTTATTTAACATACTAGTATTATAAACATCACACTATCATTTGTCAAGACAAGAAAAATCTATATATAGCATCAAGCACTACTATATCCTTTCCGTATATACTATATGTATTGTCCAGACAGGATATATAATACTTTTTTTATTTTAAAAGTAAATAGCTTTTGATTATGTGTATATTATTTTCGCGTATGTGTCGAATAGCTACAACATTCTATCTATTTTCTTATGAATATAAATCTCCATCCAACTTTTTAATTTTTTTTTATTTTTTGGTATATTTTTGAAAATTTGGACATATACTTTAAGGAATAATTTCAAAATACCAGGTAGTAAGAAGGGAGAAATACAAATGGTAGATAAGGTAATTGAAAACAACAAGGTAAGTATCACAGGTGAAATCGTATCGGATTTCAGATACAGTCATCAGGTATATGGCGAAGGGTTCTATATAGTTGATGTGGCTGTAAGCAGATTAAGCGAGTTAGCTGACATTGTGCCACTCATGGTCTCAGAGAGATTAGTAGATGTCACACAGAGCTATATCGGAAGAATAGTGGAGGCTTCAGGTCAGTTTCGTTCCTACAACAGACACGAGGAAACACGAAATCGTCTGGTTCTTTCAATCTTTGTAAGAGAATGGGAATTCCTCGAGGAAAACCTGGAATCAGGCAAGACAAATCAGATTTTCTTAGATGGTTTCATTTGCAAGGAACCAATTTACAGAAAAACTCCTCTCGGTCGTGAAATTGCGGATTTATTAATCGCAGTAAACAGACCATACGGAAAATCTGACTATATTCCTTGTATCGCATGGGGACGCAATGCCAGATACGCTTCAAGCTTCGAAGTAGGTGGCAGAATTCAGATTTGGGGACGCGTTCAGAGTCGTGAATACGTAAAGAAAATTAATGAAGAAGAAATAGAAAAGCATATTGCTTATGAAGTATCAGTAAGTAAATTAGAGTACTTGTCATAGCAATGAGTAAGGCGCCTAAGGCGTAGAAAATAGATCAGACACCCACTTTTACTTACAAAAAGGGTGTCTGTTTTATTTTTGAAAATACCATTCCGCCAGTTCCCTAATCTAATCAATACAGATAAGGCTGTAATCATATCCGAAATAGGCTTACACAAATCATTTATGACATCATTATACACCTGGAATATGTACACTGCCAAATTATATATTTATAAAATAGGTTGTTATACAAACCTATTTGTGCTAGAATAAATTATAGCTATTAATTTTTATGTAGGTGTATCAATATGAAAACAATGTTAACAAATTTAAAAAGAGCTTCTGCTGACATCATACTTTTAAATCTTCTTTGCGAAGGAGATAAATACGGTTATCAGATGTCTCAGGAAATTAAAAAAAGAACCAATAAAGAGTTTTCTATATTAGAAGGCTCGATGTATACCATCCTCTACAGATTGAACGAGGGCGGTTATGTGACTTTTGAAGAACGTAGAGTCGGTGAACGTTTAACAAGAATTTACTATCACATTACGGATGCTGGTCGTGAGCATTTAAAAGATTTGATAGATACATACAGGCATTATCTTTCGCTAATTGATATTTTAATAGGCGAAACCAAGGAATAATAGAGGAGCGAGTTACTAGCAACTCGCTCCTTTCACTTTCCATTACCCCTGATTCACCACACTGGCTGCCTCAGATATATTCTTGGCCTGACCTGCATTAATAGCATCAATCATTGCATCAATCTTTCTTACATTGAGATTCTCAATTCCGATATATGGACCATAGCTTGTTGTAAGGTTCAAGGAAATATCCTTCTGCTTTTCCTCCAAAGCCTTCAAGTCACTGGCTGTCTTATCAAGACTATCCTTAATCTTGTCAAGCTTATCCTTTGACTTACTCTTGATTTCCTTAGCAATCTCAACCTTTGTCGTATTTTCAAAAACATCAAGCGCATCATTTTTTCGCTTAACGATATCATTTATTCGGTCTTCAATTTCGTTGATATCACTGTCGTACTTTCCAAGGTCATATCTGCTCTCGTCCTTATCCTTAAGAATTTTCTTCTTAATCTTCTTAATCTTTTTATTGTTGGCCGCAATCTCTTTACGCTTTTTCCTAAGCTCAAGAAATGCATCCTTGTTCTGCATCCTTGTAACCTCATAACCTAACATATAGATTATCACAAATATTGCATCAATCAATATAAAGATGAGTACCTCCCAAATAATATGAATGTTCGTAAGCTTAACTACAAGAAGTGGCACACCCACGAAGAATGTAAGGACAATCACGATAAACTCAAGTATATCCTTAATTGACTTCGGGAAATACATAACATATGTCAATGGCTTATCCCATATGGAAGAAATATTCTTCTGCTTAAGATATGTCTTCTTCTCCTCCACAATATTTTTATTCTCACGAACCAGGGACGCAGTCTCCTTATCAATTCGCTTATTGACCTTCTTGGTTTTTTCCTTATCCTTTGATTCCTTTGCATCACGCATCTTATCCTGAGCATTTGCAAGCTCCTTGTCAAACTCAGCCACAACCTGCTCTCTGCGTCGCTTTACAGTCGTTTCAATAGAATTCTGCACTGCCTTTTCCTCTGCCTCAAAAGAATTCTCATATCCCTTCTTCTCAGCAGTAACATTTTCAATCTGTTTCTTCACATCAGCCTGCTCTTCAAGCATTTTTCTGATTTTACCAAGCTCTTCCACTCCACCATACATTATGTTTTTCTCTGACATTCTACTCATCTCCTCTTCCTGTAATTATTCAACCTTCAATGCCATATCACCATTTTTTATCCATCCCGCTTTTCTCATTCCCTCCGAGATGCCTAAAGTCAATACTGCCGGCAATATAAAATGCATCACCATTATCTCAATCATTGTCAATGGAACACTTACTCCCGAATTGACCATTGCAAAATATGTTTCAAATTGTCCAACAAGACCTGATGTGCCCATACCTGAGCCCACCGGTGTACTTACCATCTTGAGAACCGCCGAGGACAATGGTCCCAATATTGCACTTGTAATGATAGGCGGCAGCCATATTATCGGCCTTTTCAAAATATTTGAAATCTGCAGCATGCTGGTTCCAAGTCCCTGTGCCAAAAGTCCGCCAACCTTATTTTCCCTAAAGCTTGCAACTGCAAATCCAACCATCTGGCAGCTACAGCCAACTACCGCTGCACCCGCTGCCAATCCTGATAATCCAAGGGATATGCCAATAGCCGCTGAACTAATAGGTAGCGTAAGTATTATACCCATAACTACTGATACTATTATACCACCAACTACTGGGTGTTCTGCAACATTAACATTCACAATCTCACCTAACATATTCATAAATCTTGATATGTATGGACCAACAAATATACCTGCCAACGAGCCGGTAATTATGGTTACTAATGGCGTAACTATTATGTCAAGCTTTGTTCTTCCTGAAACAATTCTTCCAAGCTCAATAGCCACAATGGCAGCCACAAATGCGCCAAGTGGTTCACCCGGCGTACCAAAAGAAAACCCTTCCATCCTTGGAAATGCGCCAATCATACCTACAACTGCCGCTCCAACCGACACAAGAGGGCTTTCCTTAAACTTGCTGGCCACACCAATGCCGATGCCGGCTCCCGTAATGGTCTTAGCCATATTTCCAACAAATGCCAGATATGCTGCCACATCACCGCTCAAAAACTTTGATATCTGCACCAATATCGTTCCTATTATAAGAGTTGAAAACAGACCAAGCGCCATACCACTAAGACCGTCAATAAATATTCTATTACAATACTTTTTCATAAGTCCCTCCGTCCTTGCAATTACTCATCTTCCTCAATCACATGTACTTCAAAATAATCAAAATCTACCTGTTCAATAAAACTATCCTGAGTAAATCTTGTTCTGTCATATCTTTTAAAATCTTCTATATTCATATCAAGCCATATAGGTCTGCTCAAATCAAATGCAACACATGCTTCATCAATGGCGGCAAACACCTTTTTGGTACGATTAAGTCCTGCCTCATCATTTGACACTGTTATATCCTTTACCAGCTTGTTGTTCTTAAATATCTTTGCCCATAATCTAAACATCATTATATCCTTTTACATAAGAATTTTCTTCTCCCTATATGATATATCAAAATCCTATTATGTGCAAGCAAAAATAGAGTTTGCTTCGCAAACTCTTCGCGCCCGAGCGGAATTGCAACGCA
>CAYWDL010000082.1:0-8288 GCA_964457015.1 uncultured Roseburia sp.
CTTACTCTGATCGATGTGTGCCAGATTGTTCTCTACCTTGATAGCGCCATCTTCTGCCTTTTCCGTAAGCTCACTTCTGATTTCTCGCTCGATTGCAGGAGCGATAAGACGCTTGTAGCTGTCGTCAATAACTGCCGCCAAAACATCATTTGTATACTTATTATCCTTTACAATAACCTTTTTCTTTAAATAATTAATAATTCGCTCTTCCGGTGCAACAATCTTTACAGTAAGCACCTTCTCGTTCTCGCCACGGTTAATAGCCAAAACTCTGTGACCTGCCATCTTAGCAACAGGCTCCTCGAAATTGTAATACATTTCGTATACAGTCTTAGCTTCCTCATCCTTAGCTGTTGAAGTAAGAGTACCTTCCTTGATTGTAAGCTCTCTTATGTATTTTCTGTAGTCAGCCTCGTCGGAAATAATCTCCGCAATAATATCAGATGCACCAGCGATAGCCTCCTCCACGGTCTTAACTTCCTTTTCCTCAGAAAGATAGCCTTCCGCCGTCTTTTCAAGCGGCTCATTTGTCATCTGGAGCATAATGATTGTCGCCAATGGTTCAAGGCCCTTTTCCTTGGCAACAACTGCTCTTGTTCTACGCTTCTGCTTATATGGTCTATATAAATCCTCCACAGCAACCATAGTTTCTGCCGCTTCGATTTCCTTCTTTAACTCTTCTGTAAGCTTGCCCTGTTCTTCAATAGATGCAATAACAGTTTCTTTTCTCTCTTCGAGATTTCTTAAATACTTAAGTCTCTCATCAAGATTTCTCAACACCTCGTCATTTAATGAACCTGTTACTTCCTTACGGTAACGGGCAATGAATGGAATTGTATTTCCCTCATCAATTAATTTTACTGTTGCTTCAACCTGCGATAATTTAATCGAAAGTTCTTCGCTAATCTTCTTTAAAATATCCAAAAGTCCTACCTCATTTCTGCATTTTAGTGCCTTCACGCACCTTCTTTATGATACCCTAAAACACTAGAAATTTCAACCAATTTTCTATTTGCAAAGGTCTGTAAAATATGTTAATATGAATTTAGGAATAATGTGAAATATCATAGAAAGGAGTCGCTTATGATAAATGGAATTGGCAACAACTATAACGATTATTATTCATCGTATGGTATAGGCAACGAGAATAAGCCCGGTGCCGGCGGTGTCTTTCCAGAGGGCGAATGCAAAACCTGCAAGGAACGTAAATATCAGGACGGCTCAGATGAGATGGTATCTTTTAAAGCTGCCGCTTATGTATCTCCAAACGCTGCTCCTGCCGCTGTACGTGCTCACGAAGGCGAACATGTAAGTAATGCATACAAGGATGCAGCCATGAATAATGGCGAGGTTGTCAATGCCTCTGTATCCATCCACACTTCTAAATGTCCGGAATGCGGTCGTACATACGTATCCGGAGGAACAACCACTACTATGATCAAATATAATCAGGACCCTTATGCGCAGAATGCCAAGAATTTAGACAAGGCAACTGTTATCGGTCAAAACATTGATAAACGACAATAATATTTTCATAAATGTTTTCTTTTCATTAAGAGACGGTAGTCTGATACCATCAATCAGCCTACCGTCTCTTATATGTTATCCTTCACTCTTTTATATCTATCTGCCAGGTTATTGTATATGTATTACCTTCCACACTTATCTTTTTCACCAATCCATATACACTAAATATCTCACCTTCAACATAGTTGAATTTTTCCAGCTCTTTTCCATTCTCTAAAGCTTGTATTATATTTTGCACTCTTGGACCATGGTGCGGATTACACTCCGTAATGCAGGTAATCTTATCCTCCTTGACGTATTTCAACGCATCATCATTTACGCCATCAAAGGATATCACCATAATCTCTCCATCCTTAATATCTGAGCCCACAACCCTGCCAGATGCCTCTATGGCCTCTATGGCACCAAATGCTTCATTGTCATTCTCACAATATACAACATTTATATTATCATACTGTTCAAGCAGGTCTTCCATTACCTCTCTCGCCTTTGCCTGGGTAAAGTCACCCGGAACCTCTGCCATAAGGTCCCAACCGAAGTTCGCAGCAGCCTCTGCAAGTGCCTTTGTTCGCCCTATCTGAGATGAGGCACCCAATGTTCCCTGAATATTTACAATATGTATGTCTTCCGGCGCAATTTCATTAATAACCACATACTGGTTAAGCCACTCTGCTGCTTTTTTTCCTTCAAGCTCGAAATTAGCTCCAACCCAGCATGTAAATAAACTCTCATCCTCAACATCAATCATACGGTCCACAACAATCACAGGGATTCCTGCATCCTTTGCCTCCTGAAGCACTGTATCCCAACCGGTTTCAGTAACCGGCGCCAAGACTATATAATCGACACCCTGTTGAATAAAAGTACGAATAGCTGTAATCTGGTTCGACTGCTTTTGCTGGCCATCCTCAAAAATCAACTCAAAGCCATTTTCAGGAGAGAGAGCTTTCTTCATGGACTCTGTATTTTCACTTCGCCAATCAGACTCCGCGCCCAATTGTGAAAATCCCACTACAATCTTGTCCTCGTCTTTATCGTAATCCTCCAAGGAGCCTTCTTTGGTATCACTATTTTTCCCGCAGCCTACCATCAATATACAAGCTAACAACAAAACCATCGTTTTTATTCTTTTTTTCAACATTTTACAGCTCCATTACTAATTGTGGAAATATGAAGCAGACTTTTCCAAATCCTTGGCCATACGACTAATCTTCTCACAATCTTCATTTACCATTTCCACTTCTGATATAATTTCAAGCACATTAGCGCTTACCTCTTCGCTACTTGCATAGTTCTCCTCGCTAATCGCACTAAGCTCTGTTACATTATCAAGAACCTTTTCCTTATATATAGTAAGATTGTCTGTCTTATCCGCAATATGTCTGATATTATCAACAGAATCATTAATATTCTGACTAAGCTCTTCAAAATTCTTCTGAGTATCAGCTACACTCTGCTGTTCATCAGCTATCAGCACAGATATTCCTTCTGCAAGTTCAACTGAAGCCTCTGACTTTTTAATAATTGTCTGAGCCAAATTCTTAATCATTTCAGCGCCTTCGGCACTTTCAGTAGCAAGCTTACCAATCTCACCCGCAACAACTGCAAAGCCTTTGCCAAGCTCACCTGCTCTTGCAGCTTCAATTGAAGCATTCAAGCTCAAAAGATTTGTCTGTTCTGAAATATCAAGGATAATTCCAACAGCCTTATCAATCTCAGCTATAGAAATATTTGTCTCCTTAATCTGTTCAACAATATCATTTACTGCATTTACAGACTTCTTACTATTATCCATTATGACATTCATACTTTCTTTTGCTTCTTCATTAGACTTCAAAAGCTTTTCTGAATTAGAATACAAATTCACAACATCATCTGAAATCTCTGCAACGCAAGTACCAACATCCAACATCTGAGCATTGATGTTTTGTACATTTTCAGCCATACCTCCTGCTGTTGACGATAAATCCTCCATGGCAGAGGTAATCAGTCTGGCCTTCGACGCACTCTTGTTACTAAGACTTGCCATATCCACAATATTGCCTGCCAACTCAGACGCAACCTCCTTCACAACACCAATCGTGTCAGACATATTGCTCTGCATCGACTGTGTCTCATCGAGAAGATTAGTTAATTCTTTAATAGCAGTATGTTTTTTCGGCTGTTCTTTCAAATCACCTAATGACAAAGCATTAACTCTTGTACCAACCGCCTTAACCTGTTTAACAAGGTATCTTCCTGTAAAGATGGCAACTACTGTAAATACTGCAGCCAATACAACACCAATCATTATAGATGTCTTAACCGCACCATTAATCGCATCATTAATAGATGTCTGGTCCTTACCGGCAAATGCTATGGCAACAACCTTACCATCTGTGGTAATCGGCATATAATAGCCATAATATTTGTTATCCTCAATGGATACGTCCATATCAAAATAACCTTCTCCAACCTCGTCGAACGCCTTTTTCATCTCAATCTCTCTGATACGATAGTCATTTTCATTCTTAAGAGAAGATGTACCTGAACCATTATCAAGAATAATTCCAAGCTCAATATTCTGTTCCTTTAAGCAATCCATGTAATCGTTGTACGCAAGTACATTACCACCATTAATATCATTGCCACTACAGTGTGTTGACAAATTGCTTGCTGCCACATATAAAGTCTCTGATACCTGCTGTTCCATATTGTTTCTTGTAGCAATTACAGTCTGCACTGTAATAACAACAACCGAAACAAGTAATGGTATTACAGAAACTATAAACAGCACAATACTCAAAGGAAGTTTAGCTCCTTTTTTTTCTTTAACCTTCTTTTCTTTTCTCATAGGCTTTCTCCTTTTAGCAAAATATTCAATTTAAACGAATAACACGAAACAGTTGCCGCTGTAAAATGCGACAACTGCCTAAATTACATCTTATATATATTTTACCTCACTATGACTCTTTTTTCAACCCTCTTTTTTTACGTGCAAGGACTATACTTTGGATCACAAGGAATATACATAACATCAATGCAACTGTAATTTTAATCCACCAAGGCTCATCAAGTCCCATTGACGAAACAACATTTTGAATAGTCGCAAGTGAAAGCACACCAAATAATGTACCAATGATATTACCAACACCACCTGTCAATAATGTACCACCGATAATAGATGCAGCAATTGCATCCATTTCCATTCCGCTTCCGTGTGACGGGTCGCCGGAACCAACGAACATAAAATATACAAATCCGCCAACACCAGCTAAAATACTACAAATCAGATGTGATAAGAACTTCGTCTTTTTCACATTGATACCAAGCATCAATGCACTCTGATTATTTCCGCCTACTGCGTAGAATTTACGTCCCGATTTTGTCCATCTAAGGAATGCAAATAATACTATCACTATTACAATGGCAACTATAACACCGACATTGATATATGCATTCAAATATTTTCCCAGTCTGTTGGTATATCCCAGTCCCGGTATAACTATACGTGTATCCTTCAGTTCCACAAAGCCTTCATGGGAAACATTGAAAGGATTACTGTTTACTATTGTTGTCATGCCTTTTGCAAAGAACATACCTGCCAATGTTACAATGAACGGTTGCAATTCAAGATACGCAACCAAATATCCCTGTACAACACCAAATATAACTCCAATGCCAAGTGCAATTAGTATCGCACCAAATACACTTCCGTCATGCTGGTCTAAATACATTGCACAGCACATACACACAAGGGATACCACACCACCAACGGAAATATCAATACCACCTGTAATCATTACTATACTCATACCACATGCAATTATGATAAGTGGTGAATTCTTAATCAAAATATTTAAAAACATCTGAGGTCTTAAAAATGCTTCACCATTAAAAACACCGGTAGCAGCCATTATAATCGCACTTATGTACATTACAAAGAATACCACTATTGTAATAATCAATAACAAATTTGTATCGGTTATTCCCTGTCCCTTTACCTTATTAGCTTTAAGCATATTAACCGACCTCCTTTACGCTAGTATTCTTCTTAAGCTTCTTACCTATGGCTGAAAATTTTTCTCTAACTGTAGGAGCACTCATTACAACAAGCACAATAACTACAACAGCCTTATATGCAGGAAGCGCTACAGAATCAACATTCTGAGCATATAGAGTTGTTGTAAGAAACTGAATTATGTAAGCACCCATTATTGATGCCTTCATATTGAACTTACCACCACTAAGTGCATTACCACCAAGAGCAACTGCCAAGATGGCATCCATCTCAATATCCTTAGCAATAACGCTATAATTAATATTTGTTCTACTTACCTTAATAAGACCACATACAGCCACACATAAACCAAGAATTACAAATGATAAAATCTTGATAAACACAGGATTAATACCATTAAGCTTAGCTGAATTTTCATTAACACCAACTGCCTGTGTATACAAGCCGAGATTTGTAAACTTTAATACCAAGGCTATTATAATCATACATGCAATGGCAATAAAGACCGGTGTAGGAATAGGAATTTTCGGAATAAATCCACCTATATACTTAAACTGCTGGTCATTAACCTGCGGAAGCTTGTTATCATTAATCCATGCCGCTATCGAACGTCCTGCCGTATACAGAATCAACGTTGCAATCATCGGCTGAATCTTGAATATCGAAACAAGAACGCCATTAAATGCGCCACATGCCACTGCAACAATACAAGCCACTAAGAACGCCAGTAAAATCATTCCCCATGTAGTTTCGTCTGTTTTTGCATCAGCTCCACATAATATACGGACAATAGTACTTCCGGCAACTGCGATTGTTGCACCGACACTGATATCCTGACCACCACAGGCAGCCGTTACAAGTGTCATACCAATTGCAAGGATAGCAAGCTCAGAGCCATTATCCAGAACTGAAATAATAGGTCCTGACAATATTTTATAACCAGAGCTGTTTATCTTTGTTGTAATCACGAAAAAATCAGGGTTATTAAAAGCATTGAACAATATAAGCAACAGTAATGCCATAACAGGGATAAACATTTGATGTCTGAATATTTTTCCCCAGAACTCTGCCATATTAAATTTTTCTTTAGATTTAGTCTGCATAATTACTTGTCACCTCCGGCAATAGTACTCATAATCATATTCTGATTCAAATCTTCTCCTGAAAGCTCGCCAACAACCTTACGGTCTCTCATTACAATAAGTCTTGAGCAGGTACGAAGCATCTCATCTGTCTCAGACGAAATAAATGTAACACTCATGCCCTCAGAGGCAAGCTTCAATACCAGCTTCTGAATATCTACCTTTGTACCAATGTCAATACCACGTGTAGGCTCATCGAGAATCAAATATTCAGGATGTGTAAGCAACCAACGGGCAAGAATAACCTTCTGCTGATTACCGCCTGACAACGACTTAATTGGCGTATCCGCCGATGCAGTCTTAATATCCAAAAGTTTAATATATTCTTCGGCAAACTTCTGCTTCCCTGCCTTAGAAAACGGCTTTCCAAAGCCCTTTAAAACCTGAGCAGCAAGAATAATGTTATCCCTAACAGATAGGTCACCAATTATACCATCCTTCTTTCTATCCTCAGGAAGATATGCAATACCATTCTTCATAGCATCAATAGGCTTTGCAATTTTTATAACCTTACCATTCTTCTTCACAGTACCACCAACAACTCTGTCCGCACCAAATATCGAACGTACACACTCACTTCTTCCCGAGCCGAGAAGACCTGTAAAACCATTAACCTCGCCCTTCTTAATGTAGAAATCAAATGGTTTTATGCCCGCATCACTATAAAGTCTTTCTGCCTCAAATACCTTTTCGTCGGCATCACTTCCGCTATATACAAGACTTTCGTCTTTAATCTCTGTTGTATCATCAAACTCTTTACCAAGCATCTTAGCTACAAGCTTAACCCTTGGAAGATCTTTAATTTCAAATTCACCTACAAGCTTACCATCTCTAAGAACCGTAATCTTATCACACACCTCATATACCTGCTCTAGGAAATGTGTAACAAATATAATACCTACGCCTCTCTTCTTCAAGTCTCTCATCAGCTTGAATAACTTAGCAACTTCATTCTCATCAAGTGAAGAAGTTGGCTCATCCAATATAAGAACCTTACAATCCATATCAACTGCACGAGCAATGGCAACCATCTGTTGAACAGCAATAGAACAGCTTGAAAGCTGCTGTGTTGCCTTGGCAGGAATACCAAGTGACTGTAAAATTTCATCTGCTGAACTGTTCATTTTCTTCCAGCTCATACCAAAACCCTTTGTACGTCCTATGTACATATTTTCTGCAACAGAAAGATTCGGACATAATGTAATTTCCTGGTAAACAGTACTTATACCAAGATTCTGTGCATCCTGCGGCGAACGTATGACCACAGCCTTATCCATTCCCTTAAGAAAAACCTCTCCTTCATCCTTCTGATAAACGCCTGTCAAAACCTTTATCAACGTTGACTTTCCGGCACCGTTTTCACCCATAAGTGCGTGAATTTCACCCTCTGAAAGATTGAAATCCACTCCCTGCAGAGCGCGAACACCTGGAAAGCTTTTGTGAATATTTTTCATTTCCAATATATGTTTATCTTTCATCAGTCTATCTCCTTAATCTCTTTAAATAAGCGCGGTGCAAGCGTAGAAAACTCACTTACGCCGCGCCGCGCTTATCACTAATCACTATAATATACTATTTAAATATAAATTAGATACCATACTTATCAACATCATCCTGTG
>CAYWDL010000083.1:0-8265 GCA_964457015.1 uncultured Roseburia sp.
TGAGTTGCCCAAATATATTTTCTTGTAAAAAGCTGTTTAATAAGCTCTTCGTGATAATATGCCTGATATTCCTCGGTATAGTCACCCTGCTTTGGCACTGAAGTATGCCAATTAAGAGCTTCACATCCGTATTCACTCATTCCGATAGGAATATTTGGGAACTTTGCGTGAAAATCATCAAGCCATGGACCATTCATAGATGTGTCTCCGCCGTACCATCCAAAATAATGATTGTAAGAAACTGCATCAGGTATCTGAATATACGGGTCATTAATATCACACATACTTACTACTGCAATCACGGTCTGCCTTGTTTTGTCCATTTCATGAACCAAATCATTTAATATGTTATGATTTTCAATTAAATCCTCATTACTCTTTCCAGCCATTGTAATCTCATTAGAAAGTCCCCATACAACAATTGATGGATGATTATAGTTTTGAACTATAAGCTCCTTCATCTGAGAAATCGTATTCTCACGTCCCTTTGGCATATGAGTTGAAATATATGGTATTTCAGCCCATATAACCAAACCTTTCTCGTCACATAAATCATAAAAATACTGGTCATGCTGATAATGTGCCAGACGAATTGTATTTGCGCCCATTTCACATATAAGGTCCATATCTTCTTCATGATGCTGGCGAAGAAGCGCATTACCAACACCCCATCTGTCCTGATGGCGCGAAACACCACGAAGTGGATAGCTTTCACCATTTAAGATAAATCCTTCTTCCGGGTCAATCTTATATGTTCTGCAACCAAATCTTGCAGAAACTCTATCAATAACCTGCTCCTTCTCTACAAGCAAAGCCTCTGCTTTATAAAGATATGGGTCCTTCCTGCCATTCCATAAATGAACATTTTTTATCTCTAATGTAGCCTTTGTTGAATCCACACTCTGCATTGCTTCTGCAACCACATTGCCTTCAGCATCTCTGACTACAAACTTAAGCATCTGACTTGGCTCTGCATTTGTCAGCCACACTTCAACATCAACATTTGCATCGCCGCCATTAATCTGTGGAGTAACTGCAATTCCTAATCCTCCGTAATAATCAAGGTCAAAATGCGATGTGGGTACTGCTATAATATTTACATCACGATATAAGCCACCATAAAACGTAAAATCTGCATTCTGTGGATAAACTCTGTCATTTACTCCATTATCCACCCCTACAACAATCAAATTACTGTCCTCAAGGGCATCTGTAATATTAACTCTAAATGTGGAGTAGCCACCATCATGGCTTGCCAGCCTCTTACCATTTACATAGACCTCTGCTGAAGCATTTGCACCCTGAAATTCCAAATAATACTGCTCCCCTTCAGGCAATTCATTTTTCTCAAACCCCTTGGCATAATAACAGGTTCCACGATAATAATCATTACCCCCATCCTGACCATCTATATTATTCCATGTGTGTGGAAGATCAACCCAGTTCCAGCTTTTTTCTATGGCCTGTGGTACTTCAGCTCCTTCCTTTGTAAATGCCCACTTGTGATTAATATTTAAAACTTCTCTCATAATCTTTCCTCCTTAATTTAAAATACATATTATCACAGTTTCTTTTTTTATTTAATGACTATTTTTAGAAAAAATAGAACATTTTTTATATAAAAAATGCGCCCGCACACTCTCCCATTAATCAAAAAACAGGGAGACTAATCCCCCTGTTCATAAACAACTCTCATTTTCCAACAACCTATGTGTCAGAAGCATTCTTCCTTACTGCCAATCGTAAGGTGTTACCTGGTAAACATAATAATTCAACCAATTGGTATAAAGACCATTAGCATGGCTTCTCCACTTCAATTCAGGCTTATTCTCCATATCATCATCAGGATAATAATTTACCGGCATCTGAATATCAAGACCTTTATCCAAATCTCTTCGATACTCTGTGTCCAATGTAAGTCTGTCATACTCCGGATGGCCTGTAACAAATATGTGCTTGCCCTCCTTTGCGATGATAAGAAAAGCTCCTGCCTTGTCTGATTCAGCAAGAATCTGCAACTCCGGATGGTTTTTTATACTCTCAAGAGGCACCTCTGTGTGTCTTGAATGTGGTGCAAAAAATACATCATCAAAGCCTCTGACCAACGGAGTCTTTCTATGCTTAACCTTATGCTCAAACACGCCAAATACCTTTTCAGACATAAGCTTTTTCTGTAATCCATAATGATGATAAAGACCTGCCTGCGCGCCCCAGCAAATATGAATTGTTGAAGTTACATTTGTCACAGACCAATCCATAATCTGTGTTAATTCCTCCCAGTAATCAACCTGTTCAAATTCCATATGCTCTACCGGTGCACCGGTTATAATAAGTCCATCATACTTTTTATCCTTAATCTCAGAAAATCTTGAATAAAACTGATTCAAATGGCTTATAGGTG
Organism: uncultured Roseburia sp.; assembly: GCA_964457015.1. Taxonomy (GTDB): domain Bacteria; phylum Bacillota; class Clostridia; order Lachnospirales; family Lachnospiraceae; genus SVEL01. The sequence continues at coordinate 2,402 of CAYWDL010000083.1, forward strand.
TGTTCTTTGACTCATATGACTCAACACAAACAAACGTAACGTCAACCTGTAATGGTGTATTTGACAATGCCCTAAGAAGCTGAATCTCTGTCTCATGCTTCAAAGGCATCAAATTCAATATAGCAATCTTAAGCGGTCTTATATCCTGACTTATGGACCTTGACTCATCCATGATAAATATATTTTCTTTTTCAATCACTGCCTTAGCCGGCAATGCACCTTTTACTCTAACTGGCATATTCTCACCTGCTCTTCTCTGTATTCTAAATAATTATTCTATCACATACCGCCAATCATTTCAATAAATTCATCCTCGGTAATTATGGGAATATTTAATTCCTTGGCTTTTTTATTTTTTGATGAATTGGATGTTATATCATTATTGATAAGATAATCCGTTTTTGATGTAACAGAGCTTGTGGTCTTACCACCTAATGACTCAATCTTTGCTTCTACCTCCTTGCGGTTCTCAAAATGATTCACTGAGCCTGTTATGACAAATGTCTTTCCTGCGATATCTGATTCCTTTGCAACCTGTGGCTGCTCAACCACAAGCTCATCAAGCAGATTATTCAGTTCATTTACATGTCTTTCATCAGCAAAATAGTCCTCAAAGGATTTAGCAATAACCTCTCCAATTCCATCAATACAAACTAACTCCTCCTGCTTTGCTCCAACAACCCTTTCCAAATCATTGTCGAAATTCTTGCATATAAGCTTCGCATTTGACAAACCTACATTTGCAATACCAAGACTGTAAATAAGCTTAAATATGACCACATTTCGGGCCTTATCAGCTGCCGCAACCATATTCTCGTAGGATTTTGCACCAAAGCCCGGCATAGTTTCAATCTCTTCCCTGTATCTGTCAAGTCTGAACAAATCAGCATACTCCTTTATGAAACCTTTATCTACAAACTTGACAAGTGTTTCCTCTGACATTCCCTCAATATTAAGTGCATCCCTGCCCACAAAATGAGTAAACTTCTTAATATTTTTCACAGGACATTCTCTATTAACACAATACAATGACTTAACCTGATTAACTGACTTTATCTCTGTTTTTCCGCCACATGCAGGACAGACAGAAGGTATCTCCAGCTTGCCACTTCTAGTAAGATTTTCGCTAATCTGCGGAATAATCATATTTGCCTTATATACTGTTATTGTATCACCAATACCAAGCTGTAAATCCTCCACAATACTTACATTATGAACACTTGCTCTTGAAACAGTTGTTCCTTCAAGACTTACAGGCTCGAATATTGCAACAGGATTAATAAGACCCGTTCTTGAAGGGCTCCAGAACACCTCCAAAAGCTTTGTTTCTGCCAATTCATCCTTCCACTTGAACGCTATACCATTACGTGGGAACTTGGCCGTATTACCAAGGGAAATACCATACTCAATGTCATCGTATATAAGCACCAGGCCATCAGACGGTATATCAAAGTTTTTAATGGCTTCACTATAATATTGCACGGCTTCCGCTACATTATCTGCCGATACTCTTCTGTATTCAACCACATCAAAGCCCTGCTTTTTCAAAAACTCAAACTGCTTCTCCAAGGAATTTTCAAAATCCACAGCTTCTGCGCTTACAAGATTAAATGCATAAAAATTAACATTTCTCTGGGCAGTAATCTCATTATTTAACTGCCTTACTGAGCCTGAGCAAAGATTTCTTGGATTCTTGTACTTTTCATTCTCGTCCTCGATAAGCTCATTAATCTTCTCAAAATCAGCATATTTAATAACTGCTTCGCCACGTAACACAAGCTTTCCCTTGTACGCAATGTTCATCGGTATGTTTTTAAAGGTTTTCGCATTATTGGTAACAACCTCCCCGATTTCGCCATTACCACGGGTAACAGCCTTTACAAGGGCTCCATTGTCATATGTCAACACAATTGTAAGTCCATCAAGCTTCCACGATAACAGACCTTCCTTGTCTCCAAGAAAATCTGCCAGCGCGCTAATCTCCTTTGTCTTGTCCAATGAAAGCATAGGTTTTTCATGAACCTCCTTAGGAAGCTGGCTTAAAACCTCATAACCAACATTGACAGTAGGACTATTGGACAATACCATACCTGTCTCTTTTTCAAGCTCCACAAGTTCATCATAAAGCCTGTCATACTCCATGTTTGACATTATCTCACGACTTTCCTGATAGTATGCCTTTCCGGCTTCGTTAAGAATTTCAACCAATTCTTTAATTCTATCTATCTGACTCATACCATATATCTCCATTTCATTTTATATTAAGACTCTGTTTTAGTATCCTTATTTCATCTGCAGTAACTTCTCTGTACTTTCCCATAGGCAGATTTCCAAGCTGAATGTTCATTATTCTCACTCTTTTAAGCTTAATGACATTGTAATCAAAATATTTACACATACGTCTTATTTGTCTGTTAAGTCCCTGTGTGAGAATTATCTTAAAAGTGTTAGAATTAACCTTTTCAACCTTACATTTTCTCGTCATTGTATCAAGACCGTGCTCCTCATCAACTATTGGAACTCCAGCGGCCATTCCTTTTATAAACTCAGGTGTTATCTTCTTATCAACAGTAACAACATATTCTTTTTCATGATAATTGGCCCCTCTCATAAGCTTATCAGAAAGCTCACCATTATTTGTCAAAAGAATTAATCCTTCTGAATTCTTGTCCAGTCTTCCCACCATAAATACTCTGGTTTCATAATTAATAAAACTGATAATATTGTCCTTATTCTTTAAGTCAGTGGTACACTCAATTCCAACCGGCTTATTTAAGGCCAAAACAACCTCTCTTTCAGCATTCTTTACCAGCTTACCGCCAACCTTAACCTCATCGCCGTCATTGACCTTCGTCCCGAGGGTTGCGACACTTCCGTTCACAGTTACCTTACCCTCTTCAATGATTCTGTCCGCTTCACGTCTCGAACATACTCCGGATTGGCTTAAATATTTATTTATTCTCACACCGACTAATTCACTCATCAGCAATTCCTTTCAAAACTATATCAATACATACTCATCAATTATATAACATTCCTGTCTCTTTTTCCACAAATTTTATTAACAAAATCACCTGTCTGTGTTATAATATTGATAATTATATTTTGTTGCGAATGCTTAGAATCGGAGATTTTTTATGAAGAAATTTAAACAACTGCTTGATCATAAATACATATTTTTGTTTTTAACGGCCATATGCGCAGTATTGCTGTGCTATGTGCAATTTTTTATGAACGATGACGCTTCTCAATTAGAGGAAATTTATCATTTGGATGATTATGAGCTTTATGAAAATGATTTTCTCGCCCCTATTGGCGACATAAATGATTTTAGCTCTGATAAGTCCCTCATTGTAAAGGGCGTGTTGCCTACAGATTTAAATTACAATTCGGCACTTGCTTTTTACAGCACTCACCAAAATATACATATATATATTGACGAAGAATTAGTATATGAATTTTCCAGATCTACTTCTGAATCCGATTTCGGAGAAACTCCGGGGTCATGCTTCAATATTCTTCCTTCAATATACGAGTACCGCGGAAAAGAGATATTGATACATATTGACAGCCCATATATTATTAATGATACAAATATTCCTAATTTTTATATAGGCGATACGGCAGATATAGTTATCTGTGAAGTTAAGAATTCACTTATGACATTTGCCACAGGTGTGGTATTATTTATTTTGGGCATTGCTTCAATTATGTTTTGGCTGTTCTTTAGAAAAAACATTTCAAAGGGCGATTTAACCTTATATTATGCAGGAATTTTCTGCATACTTCTTGCAATATGGACAATTAATGAACAACCGGTAATTTCGTATTATATGCATAATACAATCCTTACTACTTATTTGTCCCACATAACATTATTACTTATACCGATTTCGCTTGTTCTTCTTCTTAGAGAATTTTGCAAAACAAAATCATCAAAAAATTGGGACATCATATTATATATAAACTACCTCAATGTAGTTTTAAGTATTATATTGCAGATATTTAATGTAATAGACTTCCATAATACATTAATAGTAAATATTATAATATTCACACTATCATTTGTAATAACAATATTACATTCAGTGTATATTACATACAAGAGACGTACAACAACTGAAGGATTAATCAATTTTATCTGTGTTATATTGATTTGTGTAGGATATATTTTATATCTTTACAAAACATATACAAATATTATATCCGAGCTGTATTTGGGCTCTATATGCATAATTATTTATATTATGGTACTTGTTTACCAGTATATTCGTAGAAGTATTGCTGTTATGTCCAAAAGTGACCAGGCTGAATTTTATGAGAATCTTGCTTACAGGGACAGCCTTACAGGGCTTTTCAACAGACTTGCTTATGACCGTGCAATTTCATCTGTTGATGTTACCACTGCATCATATATAGTGGTTATATTCGACCTTAACAATTTAAAGTTCTTTAATGACACTTATGGTCATACCATTGGAGATACCTACATTAAGGACAGCTCTTCCCTTATACAGCAGGCATTTAAAAATCTCGGACCTGTGTATCGTATCGGCGGTGATGAGTTCTGTATCTTAATGAAGGAGAAGAGTATCTTCCAATACGAAACTGCAACCCGCCAATTAGATACCCTTGTGTATAATTACAATCGTGTATCAGAGATATTGAAAATAAATATTGCATATGGTTATGGACTCTATGACCCAAAGATTGACAGGGATATTTATGAAACCAGAAATAGAGCCGATGCCATGATGTACGAAAGAAAGTTCTTTATGAAAAAAAATCAGGTTCCTCTTATATAAATAGTTGTAAAAAACCGATTTAGAAAACAAACAAGACCAATCACTTCTTTACAAACAAAAGTGATTGGTCTATTTTTTCTTATGGCCCTATGACCCTTGGCTTAATGCCTATAATATTTTACACTACACCCTGTGCAAGCATAGCATCTGCAACCTTCTTAAATCCGGCAATGTTAGCACCTACTACGTAGTTACCTTCATAACCAAATTCCTTAGCAGCTTCATCTAAGTTGTGGAAGATATTCTTCATGATACCCTGTAACTTAGCATCTACTTCTTCAAATGACCAGCTAAGTCTCTCGCTGTTCTGTGACATTTCGAGAGCTGATGTAGCAACACCACCTGCATTTGCAGCCTTACCAGGACAGAAGATTACGCCATTGTTCATTAAGTATTCTGTTGCATCCATTGTTGTAGGCATGTTAGCACCTTCTGCAACTACCTGGCAACCATTAGCAACTAATGCCTTAGCATCGTCGATTAATAATTCATTCTGTGTAGCACATGGAAGAGCAATATCACACTTAACTGTCCATACGCCTCTGCCTTCATGATATTCAGCATTTGGTCTGTAATTCTTGTACTCAGACAATCTGCCTCTCTTAACTTCCTTGATTTCCTTAACAGCTGCAAGATCAATACCTTCTGCATCATATACCCAGCCTGTTGAGTCAGATAATGTAACAACCTTAGCACCTAACTGCTGCGCCTTTTCACATGCGTAAATAGCAACATTACCAGAACCAGAGATACATACTGTCTTACCTGCAATATCCATTCCTCTTGTCTTCATCATCTCATCTGTGAAGTAAAGAAGACCATAACCTGTAGCTTCCTTTCTAGCTAAAGAACCACCGTATGATAATCCTTTACCTGTAAGAACGCCTTCGTAAACATTCTTAAGTCTCTTATACTGTCCAAACATATAGCCGATTTCTCTAGCGCCTGTTCCAATATCACCAGCTGGAACGTCTGTATCAGCGCCAATATGCTTGCTAAGCTCAGTCATAAAGCTCTGGCAGAATGCCATAACTTCTCTATCACTCTTGCCCTTAGGAT
>CAYWDL010000084.1:0-8260 GCA_964457015.1 uncultured Roseburia sp.
TTCAACTAACTCAACATTATCAAATTAACTCTCTACAATACATTCAGCTGTTACCTTTCCATATTTCTCCAGTATGTTTTTTTCAAGCGAACCACTGTTTACACCTACTCTTATAGGTATATTATGCGCCTTTGCGGCCTCTATCACAGCCCTCACTCTGTCCTCGTTACCAATATTACCAGGATTAATACGAATTTTATCTGCACCATTTTCAATTGCTGCAATGGCCAGTCTGTAATCAAAATGGATATCCGCAACCAATGGAATATCAATCTGCGCTTTTATTTCCTTTAATGCCTTTGCCGCATTTATATCAGGCACAGCACATCTAATAATATCACAGCCCGCAGCCGAAAGTCCCTGTATCTGCTTTACAGTAGCTTCGACATCATCAGTCCTTGTATTTGTCATAGACTGAATGAGTATTGGGTTGCCACCACCTATTACTTTATCTCCTATTTTTATTACTTTAGTATTATCTCTGTACATAATTAACTCCTAACGCAGCTTACTATATCCTTAAACATAATATAGAACGCAAATAACATCAATAACAATAATCCTGCAAGATGAATATATTCCTCTTTCTTTACAGGTTTACCAACAATCGCCTCATAAATAAGGAAAATCAATCTGCCGCCGTCCAGTCCCGGTATCGGTAATAAATTCATCACTCCCAGATTGGCACTAAGCAAAATTGAAAGATTTGCCAAATTCAAAAATACAATAAGAGGTCCCATACTTTCAGTCTGCTTGTAAACATCATCAATAATATCAACAATACCAACAGGACCTGTAAAATCATTTACTGTAAGTGTTCCTCTGAATAACAGCTTAAAGCTGTCAAACACCTGTCTTATCTGATAACGAATCTCAGAAAAGCTGTATTTGATTACATCAAAGCCCTTTATCTTACTTCTTGCAGAATTATATGCAAAGCCTAATGAATAACTTTCGCCTGATAATATTGGAGTAATCTCAAAAGTCATCTCCTCGCCATCTCTTTCAATAACGAACTCGACATTTTCCCCATTAAATGGGTTTCTATCAAGATGCTCACTCATCATACGTCCGGACTCTATCTTAACACCATCAATGGCAACAACTACATCTCCATCCTTTACGCCTGCTTCATATAGAGCACCACCTTCTGAAACCTGACCAATAACTGCCTCCTCATCCGAAGCCGTGTAAGACATACCTATAACATAGCTTTTTGTTTTTTCAGGCTTAATTGTCAGCTCCACCTTTTCGCCATCACGAAGTACTGTCAGCTCCACTTCTTCATCAGTTGTAGGATTAACAAATTGTTCCAGATATAATTCTCTGGATAAATCAATGTCCTTACCATTGTACTTTGTGATAATATCACCTTCCTTAAGGCCTGCTGCAGCTGCACCGGATTCATTGACAATCAGCGTAACCTCCGGCTTATCATAACCTGCAATGCCTATTACTAACAAGGCAAGAACAAACGCAAGCAAAAAGTTAAAAACAGGACCAGCAGCTATTACTACCATCCTTGCCCAAACTGATTTGGTTTCAAATGCACGTTCATAATCTGCATCCTCAATATTTTCGTCCTCAAATTCCTTATTGAGCATCTGACAAGCACCGCCAAATGGTAAAAGCTTCAGTGAATACGTAGTTTCACCCTTCTTAAACCTGAACAGGCTTGGTCCCATACCGATAGAAAATTCCACTACATATATGCCATTCTTCTTTGCCATAATAAAATGGCCAAATTCGTGGATAAATATCAACATACCAAATATAATAACAGCTACTACAATACTCATATTAATTCTCCCATTTTGATTTTATACATTCATATGTCCAATATTCAGATTCTAATATTTCATCTAATTTTGGATTATCTATATGCTTATGATTTTCCATTGCATACTCAATTATCTCGACAATATCCAGATAATTTATCTTTCTGTCAAGGAACATACTTACTGCCTGCTCATTTGCAGCATTGAACACCACTGGCATTGAACCACCCATCCTGCCGGCATCAAATGCAAGCTTCAACGCTCTGAAATTCTCCATATCAGGCTTTTCAAAGGTTATACTGCTAATCTCGTAGAAATCAACTCGCTTTCCATCAAGAAACTTTCTTTCCGGATAATATAATGCATACTGAATCGGCAGTCTCATATCAGGTGTACCTAACTGTGCCATCACACTGCCATCCTTAAATTCAACCATTGAATGAATAAGGCTTTGTGGCTGAATTAACACCTGAATATGGTCAAAATCCACATCAAAGAGCCATTTTGCCTCTATAACCTCAAGTCCTTTGTTTACCATTGTAGACGAATCTATGGTTATTTTTTTACCCATTGCCCAATTGGGATGCTTTAGTGCATCCTCAACTGTAACATCCTTAAGCTGCTCTATTGTTTTGCCTCTAAAAGGACCTCCTGATGCGGTTAAAATAATCTTTTCAACCTGAGAACGTTTTTCACCATGAAGACATTGAAAAATCGCACTATGTTCACTATCCACAGGGTATATGTTTACATTATATTCCTTAGCAAGGGGAATTATTATATGTCCTGCTGTCACCAACGTCTCTTTATTTGCAAGAGCAATATCCTTTCCTGCCTTAATGGCTGCAATTGTCGGTCTTATGCCAATCATACCAACTACAGCTGTTACAACAACCTCAGCTTCCTCAATGGTAGCAGTTTCAATAAGTCCATCCATTCCTGCAACAATTTTAACATCCATATCAGAAACCATGGTTTTAAGCTGGTTTGCACATTTTTCATCATATACACACACAATTTGTGGCTTAAATTCCCTTATCTGTTCTTCCAACAATTTAACATTACTGTTTGCAGAAAGAGAAACGACCTTTAAATCATCATTTTTTCTAACTATGTCCAGAGTTTGTGTTCCAATAGAACCTGTAGACCCCAATATTGCAATATTCTTCATGCTTTTCCTCCGTCAAAAAATATTACTTCACCTAAAATTTTATAAGTGTAACCAGATAATAGATAATAGGCGACGTAAATATTATACTGTCAAATCTATCAAGTACACCTCCATGCCCAGGTATAAGCTTGCCGTAATCCTTTATCTCATAATTTCTCTTGATAGCAGATGCCGTAAGATCTCCAAGCATTGAAACCAATCCGGTAATACCACATATCACTGCGAAACCTAAAACTGTATTTCCCATATCAATATAATCACCTACGAAATATCCATATAATGCACCAATAAGTGCTGCTCCCACAACACCTCCAATTGCACCCTCTATTGACTTCTTTGGACTAAGAACAGGAGCCATCTTATGCTTGCCACACGTAACACCTACAAGATATGCACATGTATCACATCCCCATGAAGATATAAATATAAGCCAGAATGTAAACCTACCTCCATCACTTACTCTAAGCTGATACATAAATGACATCAACACGGCCACATATATCACGCCAAAAAAAGCCATCATTACCTGCTCTGTAGTGTACTTTGGAAATGTAAAAACATATGCTGACATTAGTACAAGCAAGTATACAATTATAAATAAGGACAAATATTTCTCATCAAAAAGGTATATTGAAATATAGTAGCAAATGCAGGCTATGTATCCAACTGTACCAAGCAATTTCTTTTCAATCCCCACTGTTTTATATATCTCATATGTGCCTATAAGTGACAATGTAAGTGTCAGGCAGTACATTAAAGGGCCTCCTAATAATGCTGCCACAAGGATTATTATCACCAGCACAATACCACTTATGGTTCGTTCCAAAAACGATTTTGTTAATAGATTTTTTATACCAGCCATCTTACTACCTCTCAATTAAGCTTTTACTGTTCCAAATTTTCTATCTCTGCCACTATAATATTCCACAGCCTTTTCCAACTCTTTTTTATCAAAGTCAGGCCACAACACATCCGTAAAATAAAACTCCGTATAAGCAAGCTGCCATAACAAGTAATTAGATAACCTTTGTTCGCCGCTTGTTCTTATAAGTAAATCCGGATCCGGAATACCATTGGTGTCAAGATAATTTGAAATCATTGCTTCATTAATATCATCAACCTCAATCTCACCATTCTTAGCATCCTGCACAAGCTTCCTTACACTTCTTGTAATCTCATCTCTGCTACCATAATTAATGGCTATTGTAAAATTAAGTCCCTCATTATCTTTTGATGCTTCCCACAACTCATCTATACTTTTTCTAATGTCATCACTAAGTCCCGTTTTATCGCCTATTACTCTGACAACCATTTTATTCTTATTTGCTATCTCAATACAATTGGCAAGATAATCTCTAAGAAGCTTCATTAACGCGTCAACTTCTTCTTTTGGTCTCTTCCAATTCTCTGTTGAAAATGCGTATACTGTAAGATATTTGATTCCCATTTTATATGCATCTTCACAAATCTGTTCAACTGTCTTTGCACCTTTAGCATGTCCATAATTTCTAGGCATCATTCGCTTCTTTGCCCATCTGCCATTTCCATCCAATATAATCGCAACATGCTGTGGTATGTTCATTTCGTTTGCCATAATTTCAACTCTCCATCTGTTAACATATGCAAAGAAGGGGACTTACCAGTCCCCTTTTGTATTCATTACACTGTAAGGATTTCCTTTGACTTATCTTCTACAGCCTTATCAATTTCAGCAACATACTTATCTGTAAGCTTCTGAACCTCATCCTCCAACATCTTAGCTTCATCCTCAGAGATTTCATTAGCCTTGCTCTGCTTCTTTAAAGCATCATTAGCATCACGTCTTATATTTCTAACTGCAACCTTGGCATTCTCGCCTTTCTTCTTAACGTCCTTAACTAATTCTTTTCTTCTGTCCTCTGTAAGTTCAGGGAACACAAGTCTTACAACCTTACCATCATTTGAAGGTGTTAAGCCTAAATCAGAACACATAATAGCCTTTTCAATCTCCTTTATAAGGCTTGATTCCCAAGGCTGAATCTGAATCATTCTGGCTTCAGGAACAGAAATATTAGCAACCTGCTGGAAAGGTGTTGGAGTCCCATAATAATCCACCTTTAACTTATCTAAAATATGCGGGTTTGCTCTGCCTGCTCTAATTGAAGCATATTCATTCATCAATGCTTCAATTGTCTTTTCCATTTTTTGTTCATATTGTGTTAATCTGCTATCCATTTTTTTATTCCTTTCACTTATTCACTATACAATAATTTTTGTTCCGGTAAATTTACCTGTTACAGTATTGATAATACTATTCTCTTCGTTAAGACCAAACAAAAGCATTGGAACCTTATTCTCCATACAGAGAACTGCCGCAGCAAGGTCAATAACTCCTAACTTCTTATCAACAATCTCTTCTATGCTAATCTCATCAAACTTCTTTGCGTCCGGATATTTTGCAGGATCCTTGTCATACACACCGTCGATTGACTTTGCTGATAATACAACATCCGCTTCAATCTCAATTGCACGAAGCACAGTTCCCATATCTGTTGAGAAATATGGATGTCCGATACCGCCTGCAAAAAATACAACCATCCCTTTTGAGAAGCACTCATTTACTCTATCCTTTGAGAAAAGCTTTGTAAATGCGCCACATTCGAATGGTGTAAGTACCTCCGTTGACATTCCCTCTGTTCTAAAAATCTCAGATACATATATGCAGTTCATAACTGTAGCTAACATACCAATGGCATCTGCCTTTGTTCTGTCAATTTTTTCACTTGTTCTGCCTCTCCAGAAGTTTCCGCCACCGATAATAATACCAACCTGAACACCCTGGTCAACCAAAACCTTAACCTGCTTTGCAACACCTACAACAGTATCTTCATCAAAGCCAGTCTTTTTATCACCTGCCAAAGCTTCTCCACTAAGCTTCAAAACAACTCTTTTATATTCGCTCATAAAAATAATTGTCCTTTCTTATTTGCTAAATGTTTCATCAAACAATGCCTTGTAATCAATATCAGCATAGCACTGTGAACAGAAGCCTTCAATAGCTGCGCCATTGTTAATCTGTACTGATCTTGACTTAATATCACCCTTTACAACAGCTGTACCATCAACAATAACAGGACCGTGAACATCAATATCACCCTTTACGGCACCGGCAACAACAGCGCTTGTCGCATATACATTACCGATTATAACTGAACCATTTGCAATCTTGATTGTTCCCTGACTGGTAACATTACCATCAACCTTTGCATTGTTAACAAATATTTCCTTAGCATTAGATTCACCAACAATAACACCTGCAATCATGAGCTTTCCTTTACAAGAAACATCACCCTTTACCTTGCCGTATACATTAATGGAACCATTAGAAGAAAGATTTCCTTCAATAACTGTTCCCTTTGTAATCTCTGTAACTTCATCAGAAGGTACATCATCATCTTCTTCAGCAGCCTCTTCAGATGACTCTTCTTCCTCATCTAAATCCTGCATAATCTCTTCAACCATTGCGCTATCCATCTCGCTGTCAGCTTCAAAATCTGTCTCGACCTCATCAGTTGTTTCTTTCTCAACTTCGTCAAGCATTTCATTGATAGTATCAAGGTCAAAATCCAAAGTGTTCACTTCTGTGCCATCTGCCACATCAGAAGCCTCTTCTGCAACCGCTTCCTCTGTCTCCTCTGCTACAACATCATCACTAATAAGTTCGTTCATTGCCTGACCTAAGTCTTCCTTTAATTCTTTTAAAAAGCTCATGTTATCCTCCATTTTGTGTTTGTTTTATCTGTGTTGTACCGGTATGGAATTCTCATCAATTCCTTTGATTGTAAATCCCATAGCCTTTAACTTTTCTATTAATTCCGGAAGCGCCTCCACCGTAGATTCCTTTCTTTCAGAATCATGCATAAGCACTACCACATTATCCCTTCCTTCCGCCTCTGCAACAACTGTATTGATGATATCCTCCTTGGCCGGCATCACCGAAGCTGCATCTCTGCTTGAAGAGTTCCAGTCGAAATATGTATAACCGTTTTGACTAAGATATTCTATGAATATATTTATATCACTTGCTATAGAATTCGAACTTCCACCGGGAAATCTGAACAAACTACTTCTAACTCCCGTAGCATTATAAACAACATCACTAATTCTCTGAAGATCCGCTGCAAAGCTATCTACTGAAGAATATATCTGTTCATAATCATGGGTATATGAATGAAGTCCAATGGAATTGCCACTATCAACGATGGCTTTATACCTTTTCATCGACTCCTCATCTTCCTTGCCTATAACAAAAAATGTAGCAGTTACATCATATTCATCCAATATATTAATAATCTTTTCTGTCTGAACACTCGGTCCATCATCAAAGGTCAGGTAAACATACCTTCCTGTGTCAATCTGTTCAGTAGTATCCAGACTTTCCTGAGTCTCTTCTTCCACTTTCAAGTCCGACTGCTGTGTGTCTGTTGTCTCAGTTTCATTTAAAGGGTGCCCGGGTTCTTCAGAATCAACCACCAATGTAGCCGACTGAACAACTTCATCATCCTCCTTATCCTCTATGGCACTGGCATATACATAGTACACCTTTCCCGCATCATCCTGCTGAGCAACTATTGCACCTGTATCCCTCAAAACCATCAACTCATCTATGGTCTTTTGCATGCTGTTTACTTTAAACAAAAGAATCACACATAAAATTATTGGTATCAATATCAAAATCAATGCTGTTACAATTATTATCTTTTTTAATCTATTTATTCGACGTCTTCTATCGTTAGCAACCGTATTTGGCTGATTATTTTCTGACAATTAATCCACCTCCATACCTGTCCTAGTCCTTGTTTTGACACAAAAACTCAACATACAAGTATCATTATATCACAAATCCACAAATAATAAAACATATTTTCATATTTTTAATGTATGATTCGAATTAAGTGGCAACTATCTGTTATCAACCTTTTCAGGATACATATCATGTTCGAATAATCTTTTTCTTGCCATTTCTTCCCATTTTGTATTAGGCTGTCCATAATTGCAATAAGGGTCGATTGAGATTCCACCTCTTGGAGTGAATTTTCCCCACACTTCAATATACTTAGGTTCCATAAGCTTTATAAGATCCTTCATAATAATATTAACACAATCTTCATGAAAATCTCCGTGATTTCTAAAACTAAACAAGTACAATTTAAGAGATTTACTTTCAACCATCCTTACGTTTGGAATGTAAGAAATCGTAATTGTTGCAAAATCCGGCTGTCCTGTAATCGGACAAAGACTTGTAAATTCAGGACAGTTAAAGGTTACCATA
>CAYWDL010000085.1:0-4493 GCA_964457015.1 uncultured Roseburia sp.
ATAATGGACCGAGATTTGGACCATCACAATGCGTTAGAAATTAAGGAAAAGGCAGATTATTACATTTACGGAGGACAGGCAAAAAATGTAATATTTGATTTTGCCAACACTAATTTTATGGACAGCTCAGGGATTGGAGTGGTGATGGGGCGTCACAGACTTGTGAAACCCCTTGGAGGAACCGTAAAGGTAAGAAATCTGAAAAGTAATGTGGACAGAATTTTTTTAATTTCAGGTTTATACAAGATAATTGAGAAAGAAAGCTAAGAGGAGTGTAAGAAATGAAGACAAGAATGTATATGGAAATTGATAGTGTGTCAGAAAATGAAAACTTTGCAAGAGTGGCTGTGGCTACGTTTGTATCCAGACTTAATCCTACATTGGAGGAGATTACTGATATAAAAACAGCTGTGTCGGAGGCTGTTACCAATGCAATTATCCACGGGTACGATGGACAGGAAGGAATAGTGTATATAACCTGCGAAATAGATGATAGAACGGTACATATTACCATTGAAGATAAAGGGCGTGGAATTGAGGATGTGGCACAGGCCAGAGAACCGTTATTTACCACAAAGCCGGATGAAGAGCGCTCGGGAATGGGCTTTGTATTTATGGAGGTGTTTATGGACGAGCTCATAGTAGAATCAACATTTTCAGAGGGGACAATCATTAAAATGAGTAAAAAAATTGGTGAGTAGGGAAAGAGGCAGGTAAATGGATGCGATTGAGATGATTAATCTTGCACACCAAGGAGATAAAGCCGCCAGAGACAGACTGGTGACGGAGAACGTAGGATTAATTTGGAGCATTGTCAGACGATTTGGAAACCGTAATCATGATTTGGAGGATTTGTTTCAGATTGGCTGTATAGGTATGCTGAAAGCAATTGACAAATTCGACTGCTCTTATGATGTTAAGCTGAGTACCTATGCGGTGCCAATGATTGCAGGTGAAATAAAGCGTTTTCTTAGAGATGATGGAATGATAAAGGTCAGTCGTACATTGAAGGAAAATGGCTATAGAATCCGGCAGGTACAGGAAAGGCTGTCCCAGGAGCTTAATAGAGATGCGACTATTGATGAAATCGCAAGAGAGCTTGAGATGACAAGGGAAGAAATTGTTATGACAATGGATGCCAATGCTGACATTGAATCGATTTATAAGACTGTATATCAAAGTGATGGAAATGAAATATATTTGATGGATAAGATAGGTAATAAGGATAAGGGAGTGGTTGCAAATGAGAACTTGTTAAATGGGGATGGCGAAAAGGAGAAGCTTTTGAATCATCTGATGGTCAAGCAGATGCTTGAGGAGCTGTCAGAGAGAGACCGGGAGATAATTATACTTCGATATTATCAGGACAAGACTCAGACAGAGGTTGCGAAAATCCTTGGTATCAGTCAGGTTCAGGTCAGTCGAATTGAAAAGAAGATATTACTTGCCATGAGGAGCAAAATGTAATGTAAAAGGGTTGTTGTATTGGCGATTATTTTTCACTGGTACAACAACCCTTGTTTGGTTAATTCATTGTATTATATTCAGCTACATATCGCTCTGCGTTTTCTAAGTCTGAAGGGCAGTCGATATATTCTGTGCCGTATTTGTTTCTTGTTTCATTGCCTTTTCCTGTAACCAGGATTACAGTCTTTCGTGTGACATCAGCAATGGCTTCCTTCAATGCCAGACCACGGTCTTCAATAACCTTGATTGGACATTTTTCTTGGTCGATGTATTGGGCAATTTCATCACAGATATCTTCAAATTTCTCAAAGTTAGGGTCCTCCACGCACAGATAAACTCTGGTTGAGTTCTGACCTGCAAGTATACCTAAATCCTTGCGGCGTGTGATTGCCTTGCTTCCCGGGCAGCCAAATACCGTAAAAATATCATAATCAGGATACTCTGAATTTACAGCCTCGTACAATTTCTCAAAGCTTAATTTGTTGTGAGCGTAATCAACAATAACTGTTACAAGTCCATCATTGCTTTTGAATACGTCCATCCTTCCGGCAGAAGCAGCGTGCTCCAAGCCTTCCTTTATGATTTCGACAGGAATGTCGTAAACTCTGGCGGCAGCAATGGCAGCAAGAGCATTTTCAACATTATACATAGCGGGACCTTGAACTGTGATGTAGAACAATTCGTCAAAATCCTTTGTTTTAACATTGAAGTAGATTCTGTCTCCTTCTTTTCTGATATTGTAGCCGTACACATCTGCTTCTGGATTTTTAGCACTAAATTTTATGATGCTTTTTGATGCCAAAGCGCCATTGTATACCTGGTCGTAGTGCTCACAATCCATATTTATACAGGCTGTGTCAGTCTGACTGAACATAATTCTCTTTGATGCGAAATAATCATCGAAATCAGGATGCTCAATAGGGCTTATATGGTCCTCTGAAATATTTAAAAACACACCTACATTGAATCTTAAATTCAACAGTCTGTGGTATTTAAACGCCTGGCTTGAAGCTTCTGATATAAAGTAGGTTATGCCTGAATTAACAGCACGGTTTATATGAAAATGTAAATCCAAAGCTTCAGGGGTTGTATTATGTGACTCCTTAGATTCGACACCATCGTAAATATCAATGGTTGAGGCGATACCGCAAGGCATCTTGTCTAATGAAGACATATAATTGTCAATGATTGCTCTTAAGTAATAACATGTTGTTGATTTGCCCTTTGTGCCTGTAACCGCGGTCATATTAAGGTTTTTCCAGCATTCATCGTAGAATACACCACCAATGTAAGCCATAGCTACACGGATGTCAGAAACAATAATGTATGGAACATTTTCTACGTTGTATTTCTGCTGGGCAATATAGCAGGTAGCACCTTTGCCTATTGAATCAGCAAGGTATTCTGACTTGAATGAAATACCCTTGCATACAAACAAAGTATTCTTAGTAACAGCCCTTGAATCAAAGGTTACGTTCTCAATTTCATCTTCGTCGTGACCTAAAAGGTCGTATTCAGTTACTAAATTAAGCGAGTTAAGCTTAATTAAAAAATCTTTTATCTTTACAATGTTTGCCATAATATGCTACCTTTCTTATGTTTTATATAGATTATGGATAATTTTTTTGGTAATATACATGTATTATGACATAAAGTTGGGTATAATTCAACTAGCGAATTGTGTTATGAATATTATTGTAATTTATGATTTGAGATTGAATGGAGCATTGTGAGAAATGAAGTATTTAAAGGAATTTGGAATAATAATAGTGATTTCGTTTGTTGGTGAAATTCTGAATTATTTATTGCCATTACCTGTTCCTGCAAGTGTGTATGGCTTTGTGATTTTGTTTGTATGTTTAATGACCGGATTGTTGAAGCTTGAGTCCGTTAAGGCTACGGGAAAGTTTCTTGTAGAGATTATGCCAGTGATGTTTATTCCGGCAGCAGTGGGACTTATAGACAGCTTTGATGTTTTAAAGCCTATTTTAGTGGAGGTCGCAGTAATACTTGTGGTGACAACTGTTGTCGTAATGGTTGTGGCAGGTCGAGTTACACAATTTATCATAAGAAGAGGAGAAAAAAGCAATGAAGGAAATGTTAACTAATTCAGTGTTCTTTGGCGTTACCATAAGTCTTCTTGCATATGGTGTGGGCGTACTTGCCAAAAATAAGTTTAAAATTGCCATATTTAATCCTCTGCTTATTGGTATAATTCTGGTGATTTTGGCATTGTTGGCGTTGGATATTGACTATGAAGCTTACAATGCAGGCGCAAAATACATAAGCTATCTTTTGACGCCTGCAACGGTCAGCCTTGCAATTCCTTTGTATGAAAGAGTTGAATTGTTAAGGAAGAATGCCAAGGCAGTGGTGCTTGGGATTTGCTCAGGTGTGTTAACCAGTCTAGTTAGTGTACTTGCCATGTGTATGATATTTGGTATGAATCACAAAGAGTATGTAAGCCTGCTTCCTAAGTCTATAACAACTGCCATAGGTATGGGAGTTTCAGAGGAACTTGGAGGATACGTAACTATTACAGTTGCTGTAATTATCATCACAGGAATATTTGGAAATATGATGGCACCATTTTTTTGTAAGCTGTTTAGAATAGAGGAGCCTATAGCAAAGGGCGTGGGTATTGGCTGTGCTGCACATGCCATGGGAACATCAAAGGCTATGGAAATGGGCGAAATAGAAGGCGCAATGAGCAGTCTGTCTTTGGCTGTGGCCGGCTTACTGACTGTTATAGGAGCAAGTGTGTTTGCGGGGTTTATGTAGGAGTGAGGAGTAATGTTCAAACTCGCCCAAAGAAAGCAGAGATGTTGGGCGAGATGAGGAATAATGTTTGAACTCGCCCAAAGGAAGCAGAGATGTTGGGCGAGATGAGGAGTAATGTTTGAACTCGCCCAAAGAAAGTAGAGATGTTGGGCGAGATGAGGAATAATGTTTGAACTCGCCCAAAGAAAGTAGAGATGTTGGGCGAGATGAGGAATAATGTTTGAACTCGCCCAAAGGAAGCAGAG
>CAYWDL010000085.1:4593-4747 GCA_964457015.1 uncultured Roseburia sp.
AGATGTTGGGCGAGATGAGGAATAATGTTTGAACTCGCCCAAAGGAAGCAGAGATATTGGGCGAGATGAGGAATAATGTTTGAACTCGCCCAAAGGAAGAGTTGATATTGGGCGAGATGAGGAATAATGTTCGAACTCGCCCAAAGGAAGCAGA
>CAYWDL010000085.1:4847-8210 GCA_964457015.1 uncultured Roseburia sp.
GATGTTGGGCGAGAAAGAGATGTGATGGTGGAACTCGCCCAAAGAAAGCAGAGATGTTGGGCGAGAAAGAGATGTGATGGTGGAACTCGCCCAAAGAAAGCAGAGATATTGGGCGAGTTGAGGAATAATGTTCGAACTCGCCCAAGGAAAGCAGAGATGTTGGGCGAGAGTGAGGAGTAATGTTTGAACTCGCCCAAAGGAAGCAGAGATGTTGGGCGAGAAAGAGGAGTAATGTTTGAACTCGCCCAAAGGAAGTAGTGATGTTGGGCGAGAAAAGAAGAAACTAGCAAAAATCGCCCAATAGGATATGTACGGAGGATAAAGGAATGGATGAAAAGTTTTGTATAAGTATGGCAAGTAGCCGAGATTCTGTAGAGATACATAATTTAATGAAAAAAGTATATGAGAAATTAGAAGATAAAAGTTTGTTCTTCTGTGATGACCTTGAATATGTAAAAAAACACATCGAAAGTGAAGGCTTTGCAATAAAAGCTGTGTGTGATGGAAAGGTTGTGGCAAGTCTTGTTGGAAGATTTCCGCAGGATGCGGAGGACAATCTTGGAAATGATGTGGGGATTGAGAAAATTCATAAGGTGGCACATCTTGAATCTATAGTTGTTGATGAAGAATATCGTGGAAATGGTTTGCAGGATAAGATGATAAAGCGTGCGGAAGAAATCATTGTGGAAAGAGGATATACATACCTTATGGCTACAGTATCGCCGGATAATAAGCATAGTCTGGCTAACTTTGAGAGAAATGGCTACAAGGTGATGCAGGTTAAGGAAAAGTATGGGGGAATGATGAGGGCAATACTTTTGAAAAAGAGGTGAAATGAAAAAGATTTGAATAAAGGACTTGACAAAGTTGTCTACTGGCTTTAGACTATAAATGTCTAAAGGTAGTAGACAACTGTTTGTTTATGAGCGAAAACAAATAGAAATAATGGCAGAAAGAAATTCGGGAATTCTGTTGTCTTTCTGCAATACGTCGCTCAGAAAAGAGGATTGTTATGAGTGAAATGAAATTAGCACCAATTGAATCGCGGTTTGCGGACATTATATGGGAAAGTGAACCTTTATCAACGGCTGAGCTTGTGAAGATATGCGCAAGGGAATTGAATTGGAAGAGAACAACTACATATACGGTGTTGAAGAGATTGAGCGAGAGAGGAATATTTCAAAATATTGATAGTACAGTTACTTCGATTATCTCAAAAAAAGAATTTTACACGTTGCAGAGCAAACAGTTTGTGGATGAAACATTTGGTGGCTCGTTGCCTGCGTTTATAGCGGCATTTACGGCGAGGAAGGATTTGAGCAGGGAAGAACTTGAAGAAATTCGTAGGATGATAGATGGATATGGGGAGGGCAAATGATGGCAGAAGTATTTGTTAAATTATTAAATATGAGTATAACAGCAGGCTGGTTGGTGTTGGCGGTGTTAATACTTCGCAAGTTGTTTAAGAAGGCGCCGAAGACAATTATATGTGTTTTGTGGGCTATAGTGGTGGTAAGACTTTTGTGCCCTGTTTCCTTTGAAAGTGTGTATAGCCTTATTCCGACCACAGAAGCGGTACCGGAATCAGCGGCGTATATCAATGAACCGGTCATGAGAAGTCAATTGATTGTTTCAAACAGTGAATACACAAGGAATACTGTAGAGAGCCCAAGCTTTGAGATAAATGGTGATGGAGCTCGTGGAATTGAAGCCATGGAGGTGGTGCTCATTGTATGGGTAATTGGTACTGTAGCGATGCTTACATACTCGTTTATTAGCTACATAAGATTGAAGCTTAAGGTGAGGGAAGCGGTTGTGTTACGAGAAAACATATGGCTTTGCGACCACATTGACACACCATTTATCATGGGGATAATTCGTCCGAGAATATATATTCCGTCAGCTATGGATGAAAAACAGATGGAATATGTTATTGCCCATGAAAAGGTGCATTTGAAGAGACGAGACAATGTGTGGAAGCCTTTTGCAACTGTACTACTTTCGGTATATTGGTTTAATCCGCTTATGTGGGTTGCGTATGTGATGTTTTGCAGGGATATCGAGTTTGCGTGTGATGAGCGTGTGATTGGTAAAATGGATGAGGAAGATGTTAGAAAATATATGAAGACCCTTGTAAGCTGCAGCATTCCACATCATAAGCTTATGGCTTATCCGGTGGCATTTGGGGAGATTGGTGTCAAGAGTAGAATCAAGACTATCGTCAGTTATAAGAAGCCTAAGCTGGTGTTGAGCATATTGGCCGTTGTTGTATGCGTGGTAATGTCCATGTTCTTTTTGGTTGACCCTATGGAAAGTAAGGCAAATGAAGTCAATGAATTGCTTAGAGGATATGAAGATAGGGAAGATGACTGGGAGCCGATTGACCCTTCTATATTGACAGAGGAGCAGAAGGCATATTTGGCAGAGTATGAACTTATTGATGAAGAGGAACTTAAGTATTTCTCATATGAGGAAATTAACTGGAATCTGTTAGGAACAGGCATGGAATTATATAATCAGTCGTCAGGTATAGAAAAGTTTGGTCTTACATATGAAACGACTGAAAAGATAAGCGAAAAATCAAATTCTGAAAGACTTATTACCTATGAAGAATTGTTAGCAATACGTCTTAAGGATAAGGACATGCGGTTGGATGATTTTATGGTGTATAAGTATGAGATTGTAGAAAATGAGAATAATCCAGAAACTGATGTGATGAGATTGCCATTAGACGGATATGAAAGTATGTATGTTGACATTATATTTTCTTGGGTGGATGAGAATCATATTAAGATGAAAGAACCATATATCAGACATGACAAAAAGGGAAGTTCGGACTCTGTATTTTCTGTATTGGGTGATCAGGCATTATTTCAGATTTATTGTGAAATGGAGCCTAAGTACACAATGTCAGGGAAGCCATATATTAATATTAGATATGGTTCGGTTACTGAAAATAAACTTGCTGTAGAAGTATGTAATTCAACGGAAATTGATTTGAACTGGGATAAGAGTTATGAACTATATGAAATGGTAAATGGCGAAGAAAAGCTTGTAACATCATTTGACGGAAAAAAGATAAATTGTAGATTTCTTACAATGTATACCGATTACATAACACTACCAGACGGCATAGAACTCAAAGAAAACACACAATATTTGCTTAAATACGGCAAGAATAAGACAGGCTATATCTATGGAGAAATTATATTCCAACGATAGCATTGCTTCAATACACAAAGTGAATTTTGTGTGTGGCGTTAACAACAGTTTATTTTTATGCGAGTTTTCATTGATTATTAGGCTTCGCTTTTTTTGAGTGATTTGGTGAGATTTCTTATGCTTTATGTTCCCGAGTGTAAT
>CAYWDL010000086.1:0-7980 GCA_964457015.1 uncultured Roseburia sp.
CCCTTTTTGACATCTACCAAGCCACATATAGCCTTCATTAGTGTTGTTTTTCCAGCTCCGTTTGGTCCTAACAAACCCACAACTTCCCCTTCTTTTATATTCATGTTAATTTCCTTTATAATATCTTTTTTATCATAAGATACATAAACATTTTCAATTATAATTTTGTTTTCCATATCATCCATCGCTCCCTTAATTCAAATTATGATTTATCCAAAGAATATACATTATGATATATACTCACATACATACACCTTAGACTCCCAGTTTTGTGTCCACGCATTTCTACGTGTTTACCAACGAACACAATAATACAATATTTGATTTTTTTTGTCAAACAACAGTTTGTTATTTGTTCTCTTAATCATTATATTTTCTCTCTATCTCGATAAAATAGCTTATACATAACAGTGCCATATCCATAATGATCCCTCATACCATTTTCCTCAAACCATGCTTGACGCTGTTACAATACAAAGTATCTTTCGACGGTGATTGAACAATGTCGGCGGTCTATGGAAGAAAAATTGTGTTTTGGACCGCATTTTTTTTAATTCCAAGTAAAAAAAGCTCGTTTTTCGGTCTATACCAAAAAAATATACTTCCAGATACGCGTTTTTGTGAAAATGAGTATCTCCTGCCCCGTTTTCTTGACCATAGACCGCAGTCCATAATTTCTTGGTATATACAAGTAGCATTAACTAATAAATGCTTTGCAAATTGATGATTTTAAAGTGGACTTATTTACAAAAATGTATTATAATAACATTTATAGATTTAGTTTCGTAACGTATTTTACAATTATATAAAATCACAAGTATCGCACTCCAAAAAGAGTGTGGTTTCGTTACATATATTTCTTAATATTACGATGTATGGAGGTACTTATTTTATGAAGGTAAAAAAAGAAAAGAAAGTTAAAAATCCTAAAAATAAAGCCACCAGAAAAGTCAGCTTCTTTAAAAGTATTAAGGTTAAGCTGATTGCCGGTTTTATGTTGCCTATCGCAGGTATTATTGTGTTAGGTATTATATCTTACAACAAGGCAGCTTCTTCTGTTATTGACAGCTACGTTTCTTCAGCTGAACAAACTGTAGATTCTATCAATACACAGCTTGGGCTGGTTACAGATACCGTTTTATCAAGATACAAGGGATATCTCAACAATGAAGAGATTAAGCAGTATTTTGCAGGTGTTTATGATTATCTTGAAAACGAGCCTGGAAAAAGCGTTTATATTCAGAGCACATATCAGACAGAAATGTTTGATAATGTTAATGCCGATTCCCTGATTGCAGATATTATGTTTATTTCAGACGATCATACATCCATTGGAACTAACACAATTCCTACATCAACCAAGGAACCTTACACAACATATGCCAATACCGAGAATGGTAAGACTGTTTTGGCAAATCCTTTCTCCCATCACTGGTTCGGCAATGTCAGTGAAGCCGATACCGCCCTCGGTGCCGTATCAGGTTCATATGGTCTTAGAGTTGTTAGAAAGTTCAACGATTCCAAGGTGTTTATGATTATCGACATTAGCAAACAGACAGTACTGGATGCATTGGATTCCTTTGATGCAGGCGATGGCGGAGCAGTCGCTTTAGTATCAGGCGATGGAACAGAATTATATTCATCAGCTACAACTAGTGATGACAAGATATTCGTTGGCAAGGATTTTTATAACGAGGCTTTAGAATCTGAGGAAACCAGCGGTTGTGTCAATGTCGAGCTTGATGGCGAAGCATATAGATTCATTTATTCAAAGTTAGATGGAAAAGGACTTGTTGTTTGCTCCTTGATTGCAGAAGATCACCTTACAGCTCAGGTTAATGACATTGCAACGCTTACAATTCTTATTGTGATTATTTCTGTTATAATAGCACTTGCAGTTGCTATTATACTTGCCGGTGGTATTAGCCGTACAATCAACAGTATAATCAAAAGTCTCAATAAGGTTGCAGAGGGTGACTTTACAATTCAGATTCAGACTAAGAGAAAAGACGAATTCCTTCTGATAACAGACGCCGTTAACGACACCGTATCACATGTTAAGGACCTTATTTCAAGCGTTCAGGATGTTAATTCAGAGCTTGTACAGGCCGCTACAAAGGTATTCAATTCTTCATCAGTATTTATGAACACAACAAAGAATATCAATGAATCTGTAGCAGAAATTAAGTCTGGTGCATATAAGCTTGACGAAGATTCCGATAGCTGTTTGGCACAGATGGATTCTTTATCAGAAAAGATAGAAACAGTTACAGCCAACGCTAATGAAATCGGACGTATTGCAGAAACAACTAACGAATCCATTTCTGCAGGTATTTCTTCTGTTGAAAGCGTAACTGAAAGTACAGCTTCAACAACACGTATTACTGGCGAGGTTATTGAATCAATTGAAGAGCTTCAAGAAAAGTCTCGTTCTATCGTAGATATTGTACATGCCATTAACGAGATTGCAGAACAGACCACGCTCCTTTCTCTCAATGCCTCAATCGAAGCCGCAAGAGCCGGCGAGGCAGGCAGAGGTTTCGCGGTTGTTGCCAGCGAAATCAGCAAGTTAGCTGACCAGTCAATGACATCTGCCGGACAGATTGAGCATATCATTGATGAGATTTTAGAAAAAACCAGTCAGGTTGTTGACATTTCCAAGGAAGCTTACGAGATTGTACAGGAGCAAAAGGCTTCTGTTTCAGGCACAACTGAAGCTTTCGACGAAATGAAGAAAAACATTAATACACTTATACTTTCACTGGAAGAGATTACACATAATGTTGCAAATATGGAAGGTGCAAGAGATATCACTCTTGATTCTGTTGAAAGCATTTCTTCTGTATCAGCCGAAACTGCTGCCTGCTCAGAAGCAGTTGCAGAAACAGTTGACTCACAGAACGATGCAATCAACGACCTTAGTAGGGCTGCTGCTGCTTTATCTGATAAGTCAGCACTTCTCACAAAGTTGCTTGAACAGTTCACAGTATAAGCTGTAATTAACCACTATAACAAAAATAAGCTTCAATTCTTCACGGCTCGTTCTGAAGAATTGAAGCTTTTATATTAATCTACACTTACAAATACCGCCGCAGACTTTGGTGGCATTGTAACTACCAGCTCAGAGTTGCTTATATGAGTCATAACCTTTCCGGCATTATAGCCAAATTCTGTGGTCAAAATTCTTCTTTCAACATTATTCTCATAGAAAATTCCTATTGGCAACAGATTAATCTCCATTGTTTTCTGGGTATCATTGTTATTAACGATGGTAATAACCTTGTCCCTGCCATAGAATCTTCCATATGCAACCACATTAAAATCTCTGTGAAGCTCTACAAACGACCCTTTTTTCAGCGCATTATGGCGCTTGTGAATTCCAATCATTTCTCGATAAAATTCAATTAAATCCAAATCCTCATGTCCCCAAGGATATGTTCTTCTATTATCCGGGTCAGTCCATCCACACACGCCTGCCTCGTCACCATAATACAAGGTTGGTGCTCCCGGCCATGTCATCTGCATAACAATCGCTTCACGAAATACTGCCTTATCAATGCCTTCATTAGCCTTTTCAGGTCCTAAAGAAGCCGTACGACCAACAGTCCTGTTAGTTCTTGTTAAAAATCTTGAATGGTCATGATTTGACAATTCATTCATCGCCACAAGAAGGGACGACATCTGAAACTTTGACATATAATGCTTCATGGTATTGAAAAAGTTTTCCGAATTTCCAAGAAGACTCTCTTCACTTCTATCACTATGCTTTTCCATACCTGTCAAGAACCAAGTTATCGGCTCCATAAATGCATCATAATTCATAATGGTATCCCATTCATCTCCCTGCAACCAGCTTTCAGGATTGCCATAATGCTCTGCAAGAACGATTGCATTAGGATTTGCCTCCTTTACAACCTTTCTAAACTTCTTCCAAAACTGATGATTATATTCCTCACTATGTCCCAGGTCAGCTGCCACATCAAGTCTCCAACCATCCACATTATATGGCTCCGATACCCATTTCTTTCCAATATTCAGGATGTATTCTTCCAACTTATCCGAAGCCTCATAGTTGAGCTTTGGCAATGTATCGTGAGCCCACCAGCCATCATAATTCTTGTTGTATGGCCAATCTGTTTCTTTCTCCGATGTAAATTTATAAAATGTATTATACGGACTTTCCTTGGCTACATATGCGCCCTTTTCGTAGCCCTCCTGCTTTTCATAAATTCGTTCTCTGTCCATCCATTTATTAAATGAACCACTATGGTTGAAAACACCATCAATAATAACCTTCATTCCACGTCTGTGAGCCTCTTCAACCACCTTCACAAACAACTCATTACTTGCTTCAAGATTTTCCTTTCTGGTAACTCTTGAAATGAATTTGGTTGCCTTGGCATTGTCGTACTGGCCTTCCGGCAACACCTCGCCCTCATCCACAACAATTTTTCCGAAATGAGGATCAATGTAATCGTAATCCTGAATATCATATTTATGGTTAGATGGCGACACAAATAATGGATTAAAATAGATAACCTCAACACCCAGCTTTTCAAGATAATCCATCTTATCAAGCACACCTTGCAAATCTCCGCCATAAAACTCTCTTACACCCATTGCCGCCGGATATTTATTCCAATCCTTACACTGGACAGAATAATCATCAATGTAGGAATACTCTCTATCCAAAACATCATTACTCTTATCACCATTGTAGAATCTATCCACGTAAATCTGGTACATTATGGCACCCTTAGCCCAATCCGGAGTCTTAAAGCCCGGAGTTACCGCAAATGAATATTCAGGCCTTACGCAGGCACAACAACCAACTCTATCATAATAGCACTCCTCATAGCCATTGACAATCTTGAAGTAATATACAAATTTCTTATCCTCAAGCTTAACATCAATACCATAATAATCGTATGCCATATCTGATTCCACAACCCTCATAGGCAATTCTCTTCCATTTGCACATAAAAACACATTATCAACGTTAGCTCTTGATGTTCTAAGCTTTATTCTAATAGTATCGAAGGGTTCAGGCTCACAAGGATTTAAAAAATTCTCTGTACAATCACTAAAGATAACACTTGTGTTCATAAGACCTTTCATACTTTGAATATACATAAGTTTTCTGTCATTAAAAGACATTCTATATGGTAACATAAATTCCTCCATAAGCTTTAATACGTTTATTTTAAATGATTTTTGGATATTTAGCAAGCATTTATACATAGTCCAAAAATCTTGTAATCATCTTTTTACCCCTGTTATTATTGCCCCATTTACTATTTTACCAAAGTTAAAGAGCGACAGATTAACTGCCGCTCTTTAGGAGAAGGTATTTCGTTTTTATGGGGTGTAGCAAAAACTATATAATGTATTGGGGGGTTTTTACAATAGGAAGTATATCACCCTTCAACGATTAAGTGTGCACAAAGTTTACAAAAAGTCACAAAAAGTTTTGTGCAACTTGCACAAGTTTTTTCTTATACACCACAAAAATAGCCTTATACCCATTATTTTACTGTTTCAACCTTAATGGTATTTGTATTTCCTGTCTGTCCGTTGATAAGTCCACCTGTGAGAATAACATTATCACCCGGCTTTAAGCCACATATTTCCTGAGCTTTTTCCATTGCGTTATCGAAAATATCCTCCAATGTATCGTATCTTTCACAAAGAACAGGAGTTACGCCCCAGTTCAAATTAAGCTTTCTCCAAGCCTTTTCTGAAATAGTCATACCTATGATATCCACAGGACTTCTGAATCGACTTACATTTCTTACAGTTTTTCCACTAAGAGAATTAACCACTATGCTCTTCGCGCCCACATCAATAGCCATGGAACAGGTAGAATGTGAAATTGCGCCTACAATATTCTTTATGTCATAGTCTGTATCCTTAAATCTTCTGGCATAGTCGATACCATTCTCTGTAAATTCCGCAATACCGGCCATATTTCTAACTGCATCCACCGGATATTTACCTGCTGCTGTTTCACCGGAAAGCATAATCGCTGAAGTTCCATCATATACAGCATTTGCAACATCTGACAGCTCAGCCCTTGTAGGTCTTGGATTATGAATCATAGATTCAAGCATTTCTGTAGCTGTGATAACTCTTACACCCAGCTGTCTACATTTGCGTATTAAATACTTCTGCACTGACGGAAGCTCCATAAATGGAATCTCCACGCCAAGGTCACCTCTGGCAATCATAATACCATCAGCAATTTCGCAGATTTCTTCAATATTATCAACGCCTGCTCGATTCTCAATCTTTGCAATAATTTCAATCTCATGTCCGCCATGGTCATCAAGAAATTGTCTCATATCACACAAATCCTGCTTTCTTGACACAAATGAAGCCGCCACAAAGTCAACACCATTTTTGATACCAAACAGAAGGTCTTCCTTATCCTTGTCGCTTAAGAACTTGTGATTCATTACCTTGTTAGGGAAATTCATACTCTTTCTGTTAGAAAGCTCTCCACCAACTATAACCTTACAGATTACATCACTGCCCTCTATCTCTTCCACCTCAAATATCAAAAGGCCGTTATTTACAAGAACTGTATCACCTACATTCAAATCATTTGTAAGGTCCTTGTAATTTACAGAAACTTTTTCCTGATTACCCTCAACATCATCTGTTGTAAATATAAATGTATCACCATCGTTAAGGTAAATTTTGCCATTTTCAAAGGTCCTTATCCTGTATTCAGGTCCCTTTGTATCAAGCATAATGGCGATAGGCAAATTAAGCTTTTCTCTTACTCTCTTTACCAAATCCATATTTTCCTGCTGTTCAGTATGGTCACCGTGTGAAAAATTCAAACGTGCTATATTCATTCCTGCCTGACACATTCTTGTCAAGGTCTCGTCATTTCTGCAAGCTGGACCCAATGTACATATAATTTTAGTTTTTCGCATAATTTAATCTCCTATTAAACATTTTCATAACGTATATTATACCACGTTAATCCTTTTTGAACAATCTTACAATCTGGATAATAATGGTTGGAATCGCTGCCAATATTAACACGCTTAAAGCCTGACTGCCATTCATAGGGTCGATTACAAATAATTTGTGCATAAATGGTACAAACAGTACAAGTGCCAATAATGCTACACCTAAAAGAAATGCACCAACACTCCATTTATTAGTCATAAATCCAACCTTGAAAATTGATTTTTCACTTCTTAAGTTAAAGCCGTGGAACAATCTCGCTAATGTCAATGTGGCAAATGCCATTGTTGTTGCTGATTTCGCACTTTCCTCAAGTCCGATATAATATCCAACCATTGTAACTACAGCTATAAGAACACTATATATCAAAAGTGTTCCTGAAAATCTCTTTGTAAATATACCCTGCTTAGAATCTCTTGGCTTATTCTTAAGCAAGCTCTTATCTGTTGGCTCCATACCGATTGCAAGAGCCGGAAGCGAGTCTGTCAAAAGGTTTATAAACAACAAATGTACCGGCTCAAACGGTGTTCCAAGGGCAAGGAACGAACAATACAATACTGCAAAAATCGCTGCAAGGTTACCAGATAATAGGAACTGGATGGCATTTAAAATATTTCTGTATACATTTCTACCATTCAAAACAGCCTTGATGATTGTTGCAAAGTTATCATCCGCCAAAATCATTGCAGCAGCATCCTTCGAAACCTCAGTACCTGTAATACCCATTGCGATACCAATATCAGCCTTTTTAAGCGCCGGAGCATCATTTACACCGTCACCTGTCATGGCAACAATATTGCCCTTTCTCTGCCATGCATCAACGATTCTAATCTTATTCTCAGGCGAAACTCTGGCGTATACTGAAATATCTGCAAGCTTCTCGTCTAATTCCTCATCAGTCATGGCATCAAGCTCCTGACCTGTAACAGATGTATCGCCTTCTCTAAAAATCCCAATCTGCTTGGCAATAGCCGTTGCTGTAACCTTATGGTCACCGGTAAT
>CAYWDL010000087.1:0-7934 GCA_964457015.1 uncultured Roseburia sp.
AAAATTCCTTTGATGTAAGGCGACGCTTTGCGTGACGGTCCTTTGGCCATGGGTCGGAGAAATTAAGGTAAATTCGGTCAACCTCATTTTCCTCAAAAATATCACAGATATCCTCAGCATCCATTCTTATGAATAAAAGATTGCTAAGCTCAAGCTGTTCAAGCTTCTCGATTCCTCGAATAAGAACACTTGAGAATTTTTCTATACCAACGTAATTGATATTAGGATTCTGGATGGCCAGATCAGTGATGAAACGGCCCTTTCCCATACCTATTTCTATATGTAATGGATTGTTATTTCCAAATATTTCTTTCCATTTGCCCTTGTTTTCTTCAGGGACATCTACTGCGTATTTACTTTCTGCAATGGCTTCACGCGAGCCGGGTACATTTCTAAGTCTCATTTTTTCCTCCAAACGAATCATAAGTTTGTCAACAAAACATATAATACTATAATTAATGTAAAATGGCAAAGAAAAATTAGATTTTCTTTAATACGTGAAATTTGCACCAGCAATTTTTATGAGAGTTGTTTTTTATAAGTTGAATAGAATTATACTCAGTTTTGTGGATATGGCGTAGATTGGGCGAGAGAGAGAAAAGAAGAGAAACTCGCCCAACGGAAAGTCGTAGATTGGGCGAGAAAGAGAAAAAAAGAGAAACTCGCCCAGAGGAAAGCCGTAGATTGGGCGAGAGAGAGAAAAAAAGAAAAACTCGCCCAAAGGAAAGCCGTAGATTGGGCGAGAGAGAGAAAAGAAGAGAAACTCGCCCAACGGAAAGTCGTAGATTGGGCGAGAGAGAGGAAAGAAGAGAAACTCGCCCAAAGGAAGCCATAGACAAGCCAAAGGCAAGCACTTGTTATATTGAAAACGAAATAACTACTATATTGACTTTAGAAATTGAATATATTTTTTTAATGCATTTTCCTGCTATTAGTAGTATAATTGATGGTGATGATGGAGGTTTCCAATGAAAAATAGATTGAAAAGGTTTAATATATTTCTGCTTGTGATGTTGTTGGCATTTTCAAATGTGGCAATTTATGCGTATGCGGAGGAAGTGCCTGTGGAGCAAGAAGTGGAAGCAGAAGTGGAAGCAGAAGCAGGAGCAGAAACAAAGATAAAGATAGAATTGAAATATCCTGAGCTGCCAGAGGTTGTGGCAGGTGGAGCTATACTCATGGATGCGGATACAGGAGCTATTTTGTATGAGAAGGATGCTTACAGCAACTATTACCCTGCAAGTATTACAAAGATTATGACTTGTTTGCTTGCGATAGAGAATCTGTCGCTGGAGCAGGAAATAACATTTACAGATGAGGTGTTTGCTGCATTACCTTGGGATGCATCGGTGCTGGGCGTTGAAAGTGGAGAGGTTTTGACAGTTAAGGATTGTTTGTATGGTCTGATGTTAAGGTCAGGAAATGAGGTTGCAGTAGCATTGGCGATGGCTATCTCCGGAAGCGAAGAAGAATTTGGCAAGCTGATGACAGAAAGAGCAAAGGAGATGGGGGCTTTAAGCACGGTATTTACCAATGCTTCAGGCCTGTATGAGGATACACATTATACAACACCGTACGATATGGCTGTTATAACAAGAGAAGCCATAAAGAATGGAACATTTGCAGAGGTTTGGGGCACTGATACATACGTTATGTCGGCTACAAACATTTGCGAGGAGTATACTATATCTAACCGACACAATATGCTTGTAAGTGGCAGAGATGATTACTATCAGTATGCTGTGGGTGGGAAAACAGGATATGAGGATTTGGCAAAGAGAACGTTGGTTACACATGCCAAAAAGGATGGAATGTCGCTGATATGCGTTGTAATGTTTGATGAAAATGATTCATATTATCCGGACACGGAGAAGCTTTTGGAGTATGGATTTAATAATTTTAAAAAAGTCAGAGTTGTCGATGAGGAAAATCGCTTTGGAAGCGGTGGATTTGTAAGCGTTTCGGAAAATGACTATGTTACAATTCCAAGTGATATGAGGGTGTCGGATGTTGAATATGAAATCCTGTATAATGAAGATAATTCCAATGGAAATATTGCGCAGATAAAGTACATTTTTGATGGACACTATTTGGGAGAAAGCACGCTGACATTTTCGGAGGAGGAAAATGAAGCGGATGGTGGAATTGTAACGCCTGTAAAGAAGGATGAAAATAAGGAAGAGGAAGAAAATTTGTATATTGATATAGGATATATAATGGCAGCCGTAGTGTTTGTGCTTGTTATTGTGATTATATCTATATATCTGGCAAAGACCAAGCAGTCAAGGAAGATTAAGCGTGACAGAAAGAGACTTTTCAAAGAAGAAGGTCGTAAGTATAAGATTAAAAAAAGAAGAAGAAACTAGCTTTCTTCTTCTTTTTTGCGCTTAAGCCTGCGCTTTTTGCGTATTTCTAACTGCTTTTGCTTTAAATCAATTAAAGCCTCTATACCCACAAATTTTGTGGTTTTCACCGCAAAGTAAAATCCTGTATCGCTCTTTTTAATTCTTAGCTTGCTTCTGAAATACCCATGCTCGGGGCAGGCTGCAAGAGCATAATAATTCTTGGAATTGCTGGAAAACCAGCGGATTTTCTTGTGGCAGGCCTTGCCACATTTGCTACAGATAGTTGAAGCTACACGCTTATCTGCAAGCAAGTCCGTTTTGCTGTCAAATTCCCTTGAAACGTACTTTGTGTAATCCTTGTATTCAAAATAATACTCTTCCTTTTTGTTTCGAGGCTTCTGATAATAATCTACAGAGTAGTTATCAGTTAAATCTGAAAGCTTCAAATGCTTGATAACCTCAGCAGTATAGCAAGCATCAGACAACGCTCGGTGAAAAGGGATGGTGGTTTTAATATTTAAAATATTAACAGCATCCTGCAGTGAGCGTCGAGTCTTCTTGTTTTCCTCGTAAACAAGAGAGAAAATTTTTTGAATGTCATAGTACAAAACCGGAGTCTTAAATAATGGGAAGCCGTGATACTTCATATTTCGCTGAAGCTCAGTGATGTCCGTGCAACCCCAGGTGCAAATGATAAAGTCATCGCCGCACCATTGCAAAAAACGGGAAAATACCTCCTTGAAGCTTTTTCCCTTGTTAAGCTGCTTCATGGATAAATGCGTAATATCTCGGCTTATGTTGTGTAAACGTTTGTAGATGGAAGGTTTTATAACTTCGCAAAAATGTCCGGTCTGAACAAAGTCTGTATTAAGTTTTATGGCGCCGATTTCAATTATCTCAAATGGAACAACCGGGTTCTTTTTATTATTTGGGGACTGATTCCATTCCAAATCTAAAACTATTAAATCCATACTTGAATATTATAAGCTGGCAAATAGCGCAGCAATCTCCTCCTCCGAAAGTGGCGCATTAGGGTCGCGCTCATCGTCTGTGGTTGCAGGGTTGGCGTCTTCTGCAAATTCAGCAGCTTCAGGAGCCTCTTCTGTAATATCAGAAGAAGAACTCATTTCCGCGTCAAGCTCAGGTGAAATATCCTCGGCGACTGTCATATCTTCAAGAATCTGAGCCTCCTCCATCTTGGCTACATTTATATCATTTATAATGTCTTCATCTACAACTGAAGCATCAGAAGTAAATTCCTCTGTAGTCTCAGCAATAGTATCGTCAATAACGCTTTCAGCCATACCAAGCTCCTCAAATGCGGGAGAAATATCTTCTATATCATCTTCCGGTATGAAATCCATATTCTCTGCCTCTGTCATAATCGGGTCAAGGTTGACGGTTGACGCAATATTTTCTACAGGAATATTGGTATAATCAGAGCTTGCAGTGGCTGTAGGCTGTGGCATAGCGCCACCGAACATACCCTGTACACTCTTAACCAACTCGGCATTAGCCTTAACAAGCTCGTTGATGGTAACTGCGTCCTGGACCTGCTTGGCAAGCTTCTCGTTTGATTTTGACAATTTGTCAACAAGCTCGCTGATATCCGCCGAAGAATCGTTCATTGTAATCTGCTTTGCAGCGAACTCCTCACTCTTCGTTGTGATAACATTAACGAGCTCCTTCTGTGAAGAAACCATACCCGCCATAAGAACTTCCAAGGTCTTCATACTCTGTTCACGTGTCTTTTCAGTTTCCATAACATTTTTCTTTGTGGCAAGATAAATGGCCTTCTGCGCCTTAATCATAGTTTCGTTCTGCTGTTGACGGGCCGCAAGGTCTTCGGCACGAGCCTTCATAATGTTATCTATAGTCAGATAACCTGTGATAACAATGATAATTCCTATGCCAATTAACATAAAATAATCTGCAGGACCATTCAAAATCCAGTAAAATTCAAATAATAAAGCTACCAAAAATGTTAGCGCGTAAAATGGCAGTCCATTGAACGGCTTCTTTTGATTATTTGTTTCCATCTATATTCCTCCATATCACGTAAATACAAATTTATAATAGATAAGTATACCATATTATGCGACATAGGTCAAAATCATTTTTATCATCCTTGGTTTAGGTGTATGAACTAGTTCATGAACATGTGTGGGCGGTATATGTCAGAACATGTGTGGGCGGTATATGCGAGGAAATTATCATTTTGTACCGAGAATTATGCATTTTATCAAGTTGTTTCGGTACATACAAAAGTTTTCAGCTGTCAGGTACGTCTTTTGCTTTTTTGAAGTATCCAGTAGATAGTTTTTGTTCTATGTGCCGATTTTTAAGCATTTCAACTTGATTTTTCGGTACTCACAGTATATTTTCCTTTATATACCACCCATCTCCTGATTTGCGAAAAAGTATACTATCTCCTGATTTCTTTAAAATAGTAATTTTTTTATGGAGATACCTTGACAGATGAGGTATCTTGGAATATAATATACCACACAATGATGAAATAATATTTTAAGGAGGTGCAGTTAAATGTCCATAACATCGGATTTAATCAGAGGTCATACAGATACCATCATTTTATCCCATTTGATGAAGAAGGACAGCTATGGCTATGAGATAAACAAGAGTATAGGTGTGTTGTCAAATGGCAGATATGAGCTTAAGGAGGCGACGCTATACACGGCATTTAAGCGATTGGAGGATGCAGGCTGGATTGCGTCATACTGGGGAGACGAGAACAGCGGCGCAAGGCGAAAATACTATAAGATAACACCACTTGGTATAGAGAATTATAACAAACTGTTTGATGAATGGGAGACAGCTAAGGAGATTATAGATAAGCTTGTAAATATTAAAGGAGTGGATGAGTGATGAAGAGTAAGATAAGAGTATATGTTGAGTCTTTATTTGATGGGGCGTTGAAAACAGAACAGGTTGTTGAGCTTAGAGAAGAGATATTGCAGAATGTAATAGATAAATATGATGATTTGGTTGCTGACGGAAGAAGCGAGGACGAAGCATATAGAATAGCGGTGTCAGGCATTGGCGATATCAATGATTTGCTCCGTTCCATGGGAAGCAAGTCGGGTGAGGAAGGATTTAATCCTTATAATGATGTAAATCGTGCAAATAATGTTAATGGCAATTCAAATGTGGAAACCGGCAAGGGTAAAACAGCATTTTTGTGTACAGCGGTTGTCCTTTACATTTTATCAATAGTACCGCTGATTGCGGCTGATGAATTGATTGGAACGGACAGGGCAGAGGGCATTGCCGTATGTCTTATGTTTGTAATATGCGCCATTGCTACAGCCTTTATTATCGCTTATGCGGCATCAAAGCCAAAGAGAGCAGCGACTGAAAAGACTAAACCGGTAAAGGAAGAGGCCAATCCTGTTGTGAAAAGCATTAATTCAGCAATCTGGGCTGTGGGAGTAGTAGTGTATTTTATAGTTAGCTTCTGGACCGGAGCTTGGTTTATTACATGGTTGATTTTTTGTATAACAGATTCGGTTACAGAAGTTGTTAAGGCGTATTTTCAGATGAAAGAGCAGTAAGGGAGGAATAAATGATGAAGAATAACGCAAAGGCAAAGCTTATAACACATGCTATAATAGCAGTGGTGTTGACAATTGTGCTAGTATGGGCACTTGGAAGCAATGTATCCTGTGGAGGCAGATTCTCATTTTGGCCAAGTGGTTGTAATGTTATAAGCTTAGGCGGTTACACATATGACAATGCTGACAAGTACAGTGTTGGTGAATTCACATTGGATGAGGAGATTACATCCCTTGACATTGACTGGATTGCAGGAGAGGTGAAGCTTGTGGTGACAGATGAAGCTAAGGTGTCAGCCACCGAGACAGATGTGGAGGATGAGGCTGAGAAGCTTCGCTACAGAGTGGTTGACGGCAAGCTGATGATTAAGTTTAAGAAGTCAGAGAAAATGTCTATGGGCAGCGATTTGTCTAAGGAATTGACGGTGTACATTCCAAGAGAAATGGCTGAGAATATGAAACTTGTCAGTGTTCAATCCGTGTCAGCCGGACTTGATATAAGGGATATGAACATTGATACTGTTGATATTGAAATGGTGTCAGGTGAGTTGGTTGCTGAAAATGTTGTCATAGGAAATGTTAATATCGAAAGTGTCAGTGGCGATGTAAATGTAAACGGCAGTCTGGATACATTGGATGCAGAGCTTGTATCTGGTGAAATCAAGGTTAATTCTGATAAGCAGTTGTCAAGTCTTAGTATGGAAACGGTCAGTGGTGATATAACTGTCACTATGCCTGAAGGTGATGGATTTACAGCTGAGATGGACAGCGTCAGCGGTGATATGGATATTGACTTTGAGGTAACAACCAAAGGGGACAAAAGAATTAACGGAGATGGCAGTGCGGATTATAGCTTTGAGACTGTGTCCGGAGATGTGAAACTGAAGAAGGCGGAGTAAAAAATGAGGCTGCATCCTTGTGATGCAGCCTATAATTTTATTCAACCTCTATAAAATGTTCCTTACTAAACTCAACACATTCCGTATAACCGGCCTCATTTGCCTTTGCAATCATATCCTTAACGATAGTATCGAATTCTTCATCGGTGGAAGCTTTTATGGCTTCCAAGGATTTCGTTATAATGATGTCTGATACGGCAGTGTATTTATCCTTTAAGTCAGATTCGGTGATATCCATTGTCTGATAAGAAGGAGTCACCACATAAGGCTCCTGGTTATGCATAAATCTGTCAACTTCGATATTATTAGATAAGTCTGCAACATCATCGGGATTAGTGTTTTTCCAATACATTACCTCGTAAACCTCACCATTGTCGGTGTTTGTTGCCATATTGTTGTAAGGTGTTATGTTTATCATTGGAAAGCCGTCTTTATATGTGTCCATAACAGAATCGTATCTTAAATATAACTTCATACCGGTTTCCGTAAGGAAAGTGTTTCCTGACTCGTCGTAGTCCCAGCATTCACCCTTTGGTCCGTACTGCATAGTAAGCATACCCTCCGGTGTGTAGAGGTAATCTATGATTGCCATACAAAGCTCAGGATATTTTGTGCTGCTGTCTATGGAAATAGTACGGCTGTTAAATCCATTACCAAGACCATATGCAATTTGCTTTGCTTCGGTTGGGATTACAGGAAACATATCATTATTGATAGTTGAACCCATGAAATTTTGCAGTGACACCAATACCTGACCATTTTCTACCATATTTTCAGCAGTAGCATAATCTCTAGTTTCGAAATCCGGGTCAAGTAAGTTATCTCTGTATAAATGATTATAAAGCTGCAAAGCCTTAAGATATGGCCCGTAGGAGCCGTCTTCCAAATAATCCAATGTTCCATAAAAGGCACCTGTTTTCCAGTCCTTGAAGCACAATTGCCAGTAGTCTAATCCATAGTATGCTGAGGTAAGAGCTTGAACTCCAAAAAGGCAATCCTTGTTCCAATCATTGAACAGAGTCAATCCGTAGATTTCATCACCAGAATCGTTGGTTGGATGCTTTTCCTTCATTTGCTTAAGCATATTTGTCCAGTCATCTAAATCCTCTATGACAGGT
>CAYWDL010000088.1:0-7904 GCA_964457015.1 uncultured Roseburia sp.
AGGAATGCAATCAACATTCTTGGTGGAGCAACTACTGTATTGTTAAGAGTATGTGCGAAATACTTCTCACCATTTTCACCCTTAACTCTTATCTTAAGTCTTCTTGCCTGTGCATCAGAAAGATTAGAACAGCTTCCTACCTCAAAGTACTTCTGCTGTCTTGGTGACCATGCTTCAACGTCAATGGACTTAACCTTAAGGTCTGCCAAATCTCCTGAACAACATTCAAGTGTTCTTACAGGAATATCAAGACTTCTGAATAAATCAACTGTGTTCTTCCATAACTTGTCAAACCAAATCTTGCTCTCCTCAGGCTTACATACAACTACCATCTCCTGCTTCTCGAACTGGTGAATTCTGTAAACACCTCTCTCTTCAATACCATGAGCACCCTTTTCTTTTCTAAAGCATGGTGAATAGCTTGTAAGAGTATGTGGAAGTTCCTCTTCAGGAATAATAGTATCAATAAACTTACCAATCATTGAATGCTCACTTGTACCGATAAGGTATAAATCCTCGCCTTCAATCTTGTACATCATCGCTTCCATTTCAGCAAAGCTCATAACACCTGTAACAACCTCACTTCTAATCATAAAAGGAGGTACGCAGTATGTAAAGCCTCTGTCAATCATAAAGTCTCTTGCATATGAAATAACTGCTGAATGAAGTCTTGCGATATCACCCATAAGATAGTAGAAACCGTTTCCTGCAACCTTTCTTGCACTGTCAAGGTCAAGTCCATTGAACTTTTCCATAATCTCTGCATGATAAGGAATCTCAAAATCAGGCACTACCGGTTCACCGTACTTCTGTATTTCAACATTCTCACTGTCGTCCTTTCCGATAGGAACAGACTCGTCAATGATATTTGGAATAACCATCATTATCTTTGTAACTTTTTCAGAAAGCTCCGCCTCCAAGGCTTCCAATTCTGTAAGCCTTGCAGCAGCCTCAGTAACCTTCTTCTTAACCTCTTCAGCTTCTTCCTTTTTGCCCTGAGCCATAAGTGCTCCAATTTCCTTAGAAATCTTATTTCTATTAGCTCTTAAATCATCAGCCTCCTGCTTAGCTGCCCTGCTCTTAGCATCTAATTCTATTACCTCATCTACTAAAGGTAACTTGTTATCCTGAAATTTCTTTTTAATATTTTCTTTAACTATATCAGGATTTTCTCTGACAAATTTTAAATCTAACATGTAAATCCTCCATTCATAATGGTATTTTGTCCCATATTCTAAATATTATAAAGTATATTTTGCATATTTACAAGTTATATTTTTGTGTTATGATGTATTTATCTAATAATTTACCAAGGAGAATTTTAATATGAAAGTAATCTTATTAATTGTGATTATCAGTTATCTGGTGATAATCAACATTGCCGGCTTTGTTTCCATGGCCCTTGACAAGCGTTTTGCCGCAAAGCATATGCGGAGAATTCCTGAAAAGGTGCTATTCCTAATTGCCATTTTAGGCGGTTCAATCGGTTCAAATGCCGGTATGCAGATTTTCAGACACAAAACAAAGCATTGGTACTTTGTAGTATTTATGCCGGCTATATTAATTGCACAGATTTTACTTGTAATTGTGCTGTTTAGCTGATACAATCTACTTAATGAATTTTAAGAAAAGGTAGGTAATTGAATATGAATACTGAATATAACAAACCGCTGGTTTTGCAGAGAGCGGATCCATATGTTTACCGTCATACAGATGGCTATTATTATTTTACGGCTTCAGTTCCTGAATATGACTGTATCGAGCTTAGAAGATCAAAGACTCTTAATGAGCTTGCCGAAGCTGAAACCTTTAGAATTTGGGAAAAGCACGAAACAGGTGAAATGAGCCAGCATATCTGGGCTCCTGAGCTTCACTACTTAGACGGCTGTTGGTACATATACTTTGCAGGCAGCAAGGTTGATGACATTTGGAGACTTCGTCCTTATGTTCTTAAGTGTACCGGTCAGGACCCTCTTCATGATGCATGGGAGGAATGTGGTATGATGCAGCCTGCAGATGATGATCCAAAGACCTTCATCGACTTCTCTCTGGACGCTACAGTTTTTGAAGCGAACGGCAAGAGATATTTCTGCTGGGCTGAAAAGACAGGCGGACAGTTTGCAGCTTCAAACCTTTACCTCGCTGAGATGGAATCACCAACAAAGCTTAAAACTCCTCAGTTTATGCTTACAACTCCTGATTACGACTGGGAAAGAATTGGTTTTTGGGTAAACGAAGGACCTGCTGTTATCAAAAACAACGGTAAAATCTTTATTACATTCTCAGCCAGTGCCACAGGCGCTTGCTATTGCATGGGTATGATGGAAGCAGATGAAAATGCTGATTTAATGGATAGAAACTCTTGGAAGAAGTCAAGATATCCTGTATTTGGCACACAGCCAGAAAAGGAAATCTACGGACCTGGTCATAACAGCTTTACAGTTGCAGAAGATGGTGTTACACCACTTTGTATCTATCACGCAAGACCTTATGAAAAGATTCTCACAGAAGACCCATTATATGACCCAAACCGTCATGCAATGGTTATGAAGGTTGAATTCGACGAAGATGGAAGACCTGTTTTCAGGGCATAATTTGACATTTGTAAAGGGTGTTGACTACAAACCAACACCCTTATTTTACTTATCAAAATCTATTACTGTCTTATCACCATTATCAGTTATTGTCAATGTGGATAAATTGAAATCTTCATCCATAATCGTCACAACATATTCAAACAGGACATCATCGAAAAACTTAGACAACAATATATAGCTTCCGTTTTCCTTACCTTCTATCTGCTCACAGATATCCTCATAAACATCCTGTCCACTAACCTCTCTTAGGTAGCCTGCCGCTTTGATTTTTTCCTCTATTGCCTTATATAATTCTTCCAATTCATTATCCTCTCTTATAAAAATTATATTAATCCTTCTTTGCGCAAGTACCTAAGAAAAGCCACGCATCCCTCATATATCTCTTTGTATGTCTCATCAAACTTGCCTGTATACCATGGATCATCAATATCCCTTGGTCTGTTTGAATAATCCAGAAGCCTTTTCACCTTTCCTGCCGGGTCGCCTTCCACAATCTTCAAAATATTCTTAATATTCACTCTTTCCATACCAATAATGTAGTCATATGAATTATAATCATACTTTCTAATCTGTACTGCGCATTTTCCTTCACAGGAAATCCCTACGTTTCGCAGAACTCTTCTGGCTCCCGGATGAACAGGATTACCTATTTCCTCCGTGCTTGTAGCCGCTGAACCTATAAAAAACTGCTCAGACATACCATACTTTTTAACCATATCCTTCAATACAAATTCGGCAATCGGCGAACGACATATATTGCCGTGGCATACAAATAATACTTTTATCATTAGCTCTATAACTCCTTTCAAGTCAATAATATTACCATATACTCTATTTGATATAATATTTTTTACAGCTTTATTAGTCCTATTATATCATAACTTACTATATTTTCCACCTTATTTCTAATAAAACCTTCAATTCGCAAAGTAAATGGAAGAATAAAACGACTACTCTCCAACAACCTTGCAATACATACCATAACAGAATTCCATTTCTTCCACTGAAAACTCTCTCTTTGAAAACGCTGCTGCCTTCACTATTTCCATATATCGCTCCCAATCCTCAGGCTGCACCTCAGGATAATTCTCAACCAGAACCTTCTTATATTCATCATCTCTGATATTAAATCTAAAAATCTTTCCTGTGCGACGAAGCTTTTTATACATTCGACGATTAATCATCTTAATAGCACGCAATGCTCTCTTATGTCTAATCTCATTCAACAGGCGTTCTCGATAGGTCTCCTTATATCTGATTACACAAAATACTACAATGGTTAATGCTAACAAGCCTCCAAACACCCACAATATTTTCTTGTAGTTAATCTTTACCCCTTCTTTGCCTGTGCTCTTCTCACCATCTAAAACTGTGCTAGTGGTTTCTTTTTCTTTAGTTGATGTTTCTTTTTCAGGCGTTGTAGTTTCAGCCTCACTGCTTGTTGTCGGCTGAATTGAAGGCTTTGTTGTTGGCTGTGTTGTCGGATTCACTGTTGTTGGCTTTTCTGTTTCCGACACATATGCACTATATCCCTTTGTCACTTCAATTGGCACCCAGCCGATATTTTCAAGATAGATTTCAACCCATGCATGAGCATCGCTATCCATTACACTCGCAACATACGACGACGCTTTTCTTTCTATATCTGTATTTTTCACAACATATCCGGCAGCATATCTTGCCGGCACTCCCATTTCTCTAAGTATCATAACAGATGCGCTGGCATAATGCATACAGTAGCCCACCTTACTTGTTCCAAGAAAATACTCTATAGGATCAGTTCCGCTTGGAAGCTTTGGAAGACTTAAGCTATATCTTGTGTTATCCTCCATCCATTGAGCTACAATATCTGCCTTTGCTATTCTTAGATTGTTTTCCCAGTAGAAATAGTTCCCTTCATTTTCAAGCTTCTGCTCAAGCTCAGCTGCAATTTTCTTTACTGTTGGCAAATTATCAGGAACGGTAAGATACTTCTCCTTAACGTAGTCGATATACCAGTTCTCCCACTCGGCAGTTTCACCCTCCTTTGCCAAAATCATATTCGAGCGATAATCTGTCTCCTTTTGCCACATAACAAAGGACAATTGATATAAATCCTTCTCTTTTTTATATCTCACATCTCCCTCCAACGAGGCTTGACTGTTGTCCACCTCTACAAAATATGGCAAATTCGCCTTTTTACTGTTATTTTGCTTATAATATATAGTAACCTGAGTTCCTATAAGTGAGCTATTAAGACTCTTAACCCACTCTTACTTATATACCTTTTCAACACCAAGCATGCTAATGTTTTCAGATATATCTTCAACATTATAACCTGCATCCTCGCAAGCTTTTTCAAACTCTGTAACATCGATAGTCCACTTACCATTATTATAATTCCCTGCATAAAAATTCTTTAGATAAAGGTTATTTTCAGGTTCCCCCCACAATCGAATATACATAACCTCAACCTCTTCAAATTCAGGAGCATCGTTTGTTAATTCTGCTACTTTTGAATCACTTTCTCCATTGAAGGTCTCCCATATAAATGATTCTTCTATCTTTTCAACCATTTCCTTATAAAAAACCTTCATATCATCAGAATACCATATCAATTCCTCAGCCCCTGAAGTTCCAACCATCTTTATTATTCCGCACATCAAAAACACTGCCACTCCAACAGCTGCCCATGAAAAAAATCTTACACTTCCAACAGACACATACTTCTTTCCAGGTGCCTGACAAAAATCCGGTGACATCCATTTAAATGCATTACACA
This sequence comes from uncultured Roseburia sp., assembly GCA_964457015.1. Classification (GTDB taxonomy): domain Bacteria; phylum Bacillota; class Clostridia; order Lachnospirales; family Lachnospiraceae; genus SVEL01. Next base: position 5,359 of record CAYWDL010000088.1, read on the forward strand.
TCAGCACTGCTACAAACAATTGCATCAAGCCACTATACTCAGGCGAATAACCTACCAACAATTCCAAAGTCAATACAATTGCAGGCATTATGACCATTATAAGATTCTGCTTAAGCATTTTTGCCATCCAGAATGACACAAAAAATATCAGCATTGTAATATAATCTAATGCCTCAACAACGTACACCAGTTTACCTGTTAAATATAACCATGTACATTCATAGTAGCTATTCCAGTCTTCAATATAAAAGGACACAATCTTATTCATTCCCGATATAATAACTTCAGCATTCTCACCATACACAATATTATACGTGAAATACAACACGCCAACTATCAGTATTCCCCACTGCAGCATCATCGCATATCTTTTTCTGATAATGAATGAAATTTCTATTACGGAACTCATAATTAATGCCAGAAAAAACACCCTAACCATAAACTGCAAATCTAATTCAGCCCAATAATATATATCCGCTAGCATTATTCTGGCAGAACGGACAAAAATAAGCGCACAAACAACATCGAGAAGCACCTTTGACACAAACGCCACCCATTTCTCGAAATCATCATCATAATATTGATTGTTTCCAATACATTTTTTCCAACTAATCCCTTTCGCTCTCACAATCCTGCCCTAACCTGTCTATTACAATAATAATTCAACCTGCGACAGTGATTCCTCCAATTTCTTCTCATCAATCTGCGCAAGAAGTTCTTCACCCTTTTTCAATTCAAATCTTTCATTTATGGAAAGCAGCCATACATACAATTCAGCCTTATATTTATCCCTATATCTCTCCACAACATCCTCGTTAACCTTGGTCCATCTTATGTTCATAAGCATTCCTATAAAATAAAACATGCTTTCTTCGTCATCCACTCGCACACGAATTATATCATTCTCAGTTTCATCGTACCATGCTACATAATGTGGACAGCCGGCATCCATCATAGAAAACGAAAGACTTGCAACAACTTCAGCATAATGTATGCCTCTATCCTTTTTATTTCCGGCCTTTCGTACATCAAAATCCAAAACAAGAATAACCGGACACGACTTAGGTAATGAATTTTCCTTGACCATAAGCTCGTCCTGCTTTGCGGTCATCTTCCAATGAACATTTTGCAATCTGTCACCATCCCTGTACTCTCGCACATCATAAATCTCACTATTGTCCTGTCCTGCATTATGCTCATCATAAACCTCCGTTTCACCATAGAAGTTTTTAACTGCTGAAGTCAGTCTGACTATCACGTCATGCATCTTTGGCATAACCTGAATTCTACCTGAACTGCTTGTTTTCATGGTTCCATATAAAAGGCCTGTCATTTCATAAATCCGCAATTTATCCAAGGTTATCTCGTAATTACCTGCCCTTTGAAACACCAGACTTTGTACAAAAACTGTCTTTTCATCATGTGTTCCTGCAACCTTCATCCACGCCTTTTCCTTTTCCCCTGTAACAGTGTTTTTAACTGTCACAAAAGCCTTCATCCTTCCTACAGGAATAGGGCTTTTATTAGCAACTTCAATCCTAACCAGATTCTCCTTTCCGGTTTCCGAAATTCCAATAGGCACATTTACAATTGCCTTAAGTGTAGTTTTTCTATAAATAATAAATCCTAATGACACCAGAAAAAATGCTGCTTCCATAAACGCAAGCAACATTATTGCCTCATTACTATACATTAGCGCCAAATAAATGGTGCCTATTATCGCTCCAAATAAAACAATAAAACTAAACACTATACTCCGCCTTCTGCATATAAGATGCCGGCTGTCTCACCTGCGAAATTATCTCATCTAATACCGCATCTGCCACGACATGGGCAACTCTTGCCTTTGTATTCAAAACTATTCTATGCTTTGACACATCCTTAAAAATATCCACTACATCACTTGGCAAAACATAATCTCTATCCTGAAGATAAGCCCACGCCTTCGCCATACGTATACATGCAATTGAACCTCTCGGGCTTAAACCAAGCTCAATATAAGAATTATCCCTCGTTGCCTGTGATAACAATGCAACATAAGTAAACATCTTATCATCAACATGAACCGACTCAACTTCCGCTTTCATTGCAATAAGCTGTTCCATGGTAAGTACCGCTTTTACCTCTGCCACTCCCGAAGTACTTTTTCCTTTAAGAATCTCAACTTCATTTTTCAAATTCGGATAACCCATGCTCATACATATCATAAATCTATCAAGCTGTGATTCCGGCAACAGCTGTGTTCCGGCGCTTCCCTTTGGGTTCTGTGTTGCCATAACCACAAATGGCTCCGGGACATTTCTGCTCTTACCATCAACCGTAACCTTACCCTCTTCCATTACCTCCAAAAGCGCTGACTGTGTCTTAGGAGATGTTCTGTTAATCTCATCTGCAAGGAAAAGATTACACATTATTGCACCCTTATGATATATAAACTTACCTGAGTCCTTTTGATACATATTAAACCCAACAATATCTGCCGGCATAACATCAGGCGTAAACTGCATTCTATGATTCACCAATGACAATGCCTTCGAAAATGCCAT
>CAYWDL010000089.1:0-7821 GCA_964457015.1 uncultured Roseburia sp.
GTAAAAACGATGAATATATGGCAACATATGGCTTCAAGCCCGCCGCAGCAAGTCCCGCCGCAAATGTCACCGCATGCTGTTCGGCAATACCCACGTCAAAGAAACGGTCCGGATACTCTTCCTTAAACTTCTTTAATCCGGTGCCCTCAGGCATAGCCGCCGTTATCGCCACTATCTTTTCATTATCCTTAGCATATTTTGTAATATAATGAGAAAATGTGTCTGTATATGTCGGCATGGTCTTTTTGACAAGCGACTTACCGGTTTCAACATCAAATGGTTCAATTCCATGATACCTTGAAGGATGCTTTTCAGCAGGTGCATATCCCTTGCCCTTCTTGGTAATTACATGAACCAGTACTGCATGATCCAGCTTTTTAGCTTCATTAAACACCTTAACCATCTGTGAAATATTATGTCCATCCACAGGTCCTAAGTAAGTAATTCCCATATTTTCAAACAGCATTCCCGGAATCACCAGCTGCTTAATACCGCTTTTCGTCTTCTTTATTTGATTTACAAGCTTTTCACCAACCACAGGAATACTATTGAGGGTCTTTGCAACACCTTCCTTTAAATCATTATACGCATTACCTGTACGAATACCTGACAAATATGTCGACATACCGCCAACATTTTCAGATATGGACATTTCATTATCATTTAAAACTATTATAAAGTTTCTGTTAATTGCCGCTGCATTATTCAGCGCTTCAAAGGCCATACCACCTGTAAGTGCTCCGTCGCCAATTACAGATACAACATAGCCATCATCATTATTTAAAGCCTTTCCTGCAACAAGACCAAGTCCGGCAGAGACTGATGTCGAGCTGTGACCTGTATCAAAGCAATCACATTTGCTCTCCCTACGCTTAGGAAATCCACTCATTCCTCCGTAGGTTCTAAGATTATCAAATCCATCCTTTCTGCCTGTTAAAATCTTATGTGTATATGCCTGATGACCTACATCCCATACAAGCTTGTCATTAGGAAAATCCAACACCAGATGAAGAGCCATGGTAAGCTCCACAACACCAAGATTCGATGCAAGATGTCCACCACAGCAGGATATCTTGTCAAGCAAAAACTCTCTTATCTCCGTGGACAGAACACTATATTCTTCTTTATCAAGTTTTTTTATATCATTTTCGGAAACAATTTTTTCTAATACCATTTTGTTTCCCTCCTAATAAGATTATTTTTCTCTATCAATAAGACTAATAAACAATTCCTTCAAGAATTCATTTTCACCAAGATAATCAAGTATACCTATAGCCTCTTCCATAAGCGCCTTTGATATCTCTCTTGACTTCTCAACACCATATATAGAAACATATGTGGTCTTATTGTTCTTCTCATCACTGAGAACCGGTTTACCGATAACCTCACTATCCCCAATTACATCAAGAATATCATCCTGAATTTGGAAGGCAAGTCCCACCTTGTTACCCATCTTTTCCACCAATGCAAGCTGTTCCTCATTAGCACCTGCAAGTACCGCTCCAATACTCATGGAAGCCTCTAAAAGTGCCGATGTTTTCTTCTTGTATATGAAATCCAGGGTATCTTTATCAATCTGACTGTCTGTCAACAAAACATCCACTGTCTGTCCGCCAACCATACCATATGCACCTGCTCTTTTTGAAAGTATACTGAATGCTCTCGCTGCACGGGGCATATCCTGCGAATAAAGTATTGCCTCAGAACAAACCTCATATGCATAATTAAGCAAAGCATCACCTGCAAGAATTCCCATAGCATGTCCAAACTTCTTATGCGTTGTAAGTCTTCCTCTTCTATAATCATCGTTATCCATCGCCGGCAAATCATCATGTACCAATGAATATGTGTGAATCATCTCCATCGCAGCCATAAACGGCTTCACTTCCGGACCAAAATTGTTAAATAACTTTGCTGTTTCCATCATAATCATCGGACGAAGTCTTTTTCCGCCTGCCAGGATACTATAATTCATTGCCTCAAAAATAATCTTCTGCCTGCCCTCTTCGATTGGAAGATACTCACCAATTATTTTTTCAACATAATCCACATGATTCTTTAACTCTGCCTGAAATTCCATACACATCCTCCTAACAATTATTCATTGACAACTGTAATCTTTTGTTCAATCTCATCTAATTGTTCATTTAATTCCTTAACCATTACAAGCCCTTTATTGTAGAGTTCAAATGACTCCATAAGCCCTACATCCTGTGAATCCATATCCTTTAATATCTCTTCAAGCTCTGCAAACTGTTCTTCTATGGTCTTCTTTTCCTTTTCAGCCATCCTACAAAACCTCTTTCTTTACAGTATTATCAACTGTAACCTCCATTTTACCATCTGTCACATATACAGTAAGTGTGTCACCTTTATTGACATTTAATACAGAATTAACCTGCTTTCCATCCTTATCACTAATATAACCATAGCCCTTTGAAAGCTTGTTAAGTGGCGACAAACCATTCAATTTCTCTGCATCAACAGACAATCTCATTCTGTTATTTTTAAGAATCAGCACCATACGCTGTTGCATTCTGTCTAACAAAACATCCGCATCCTGCCTCTTCTTTCTTATCCTGTCCTCCGGAGAACGATGCTTTAATCTGTCAGAGATGCTTTCAAGCAACATCTTCTTCTTTTCAAAATTGCCAACCAGCGAACGCTTCAACAGCTTCTGGTAATTACCAATCTTCTCAACAAAATCACTATATTCAAACACTGCCAGCTCTGCCGCGGCGGATGGTGTCGGAGCACGCATATCCGCAACAAAATCCGCAATAGTAAAATCCACTTCATGACCAACTGCGCTTATAATCGGTGTGTTGCAGTTAAAAATAGCCCTCGCAACCACTTCCTCATTAAAGCCCCAAAGGTCCTCTATGGAGCCACCACCACGACCAATTATAATAACATCAAGTCCCATATCATCCAGACAATTAATTCCGCTCACAATACTTGCCGGAGCGTCACTGCCCTGCACAATGGCCGAATATAAATATATCTTAACATACGGATTTCTTCTCTTCGTAATATTGATAATATCCTGTATGGCAGCACCCGTAGAGGCTGTTACCACACCAATCCTTGTGGCGTACCTTGGTATAGGCTTTTTATAGGAGCTGTCAAACATTCCCATTTCTTCCAGCTCTTTTTTTAGCTTTTCAAACCTTTTATACAGATCTCCTTCTCCGTCCAGACTGACTTCCTTTGCATAAAGCTGATACTTTCCATCACGCTCATATACATTGATACTGCCTTTTACAATAACCTTCTGTCCTTCAGAAAGTCTAAACTTTAAGCTTCGTGCATTTCCTGCAAACATAACAGCCATTAATACCGACTCTTCATCCTTCAATGTAAAATATATATGTCCCGAAGAATGATACTTGCAATTGGAAATCTCTCCACTTACAGAAATATTATTAAGCACAAAATCCTCATTAAACATATGTTTAATGTACGAATTAACCTGTGCTACACTATATACACCCGCCATATCTCACTTAAAAATCCACCTATATTATTCAGCAACTATCTTACCAAGAATACCATTAATAAACGCCGGTGAATCCTCGCCTCCATACTTCTTTGCAATCTCTACTGCTTCATTGATGGCAACGCCAACCGGAATATCATCATCAAACTTTGCTTCATATGTAGCAAGTCTTAAAACAGCAAGCTCAACCTTACCAATTCTGTTCAAATCCCAGCCTTCTGTTGCATCTTCAACAAGCTTATCCACCTCATCCAGCCTTTCGATTATATCAAACAATCTTGAATGAATGTACTCCTTATCCTTATCTGTTGCATTTTCAACTGTATCCATATACATTTCAAACTGTTCTTCGTATTCTTCGCTTACACGAAATTCTATGTTGAAAACAAGCTTAAATGTGTTTTCTCTTATTTCTCTTCTTGTCATAAACATTATCTCCTAATATTAAAGGTATCTACTATCATATAAAAATAGGATGTCTCACCAGACACCCTATATTTTACTATATTCTTCCAAAAAATGGTAGCTTTATTTTTCCACAGCAACTCCGGCAATTGTAACATTTACATTCTCAACCTTAAGACCAGTCATATTCTCAATAGCTACCTTTACCTTATCCTGTACTGATTCACAAACTGTCGGAATATTATAACCATATTCGATGTTAATAGCAACGTCAACTGTCACAACGCCTTCTTCCATTGTCACATTAACACCCTTTGAAAGATTCTTCATACCAAGCTTAGAAATAAGCTCCTTTGTAATATTGCCAGCCATTGAAGAAACGCCTTCAATCTCTGTTGCCGCAATACCTGCAATTACAGCTACAACATCATCCGCAATCTGTACAAATCCTATATTTTCATTATTCTTCATCTCGTAAATTCCTCCTCACAAGCATTTTTCCAAATATGTACTTACATTATACCAAACTTATTGTTATTTGCAAACAATTATTTTTCATCCTTCATTAAACTTATGATAATATTTGAGCTTTCCACATCAAATTTTCTTTTCACAATATCCTCAACCTGTACCTTTGTGGCATCATCAAGGCTCTCCGCCCCTATTATTACCTCAACATTTTCATCAACCATATTTACCACGACATTTTCAATTCCCTTTGCCATAATAAGTGTTTCCGCCGCCAACTCCTTCTCGGAAATATCGTTAAGCTCAACAACCCTATCCACAGCACTCTTTTTTTCTTCCTCGGTAAGCTCAGTATTGTTCACAATAGACATCAGTTCTTCAATATTTTGTGCTCTCAGCTGTTCTCTCTGCAATTTAGCATTAATCATAGAATCCATAACTGTGTTGGTGCTTACCATAATTGCATCGCCGGGCTCATCACCTGTCTCCGCTTCGTTGTTAGCTACCTGCACACCTGCATTTCCGCCATCATCAGCATATTTTAAATATCCTGCTATAGCTATGAGTACAGCCAGCGCCGTTATGATAATCTGGTTCTTTCTAAATATTTTTTTCATACATACCCCTTTCAAACTATTTCATTTTGCTTATAGATATTTTATTAGCATCAATGTCAAATAATGACTTAACAACGTTAATTATTTTTTCTTTTACCGCCGACGAATCTCCTCCCTTTGCTACGACTGCAACTCCCTCAATCTCTGGCATAATTTCGTTAATTACGTATGGTACTGTATCACCATTTTCGTCTGTCACATAAACTGTGTTGCTTTCCTGTGCTTCTTCAAGGCTTTCTCTTTGTCCACCCTCCGCATCAGTCTCGTTTAATGTACTTTTGTTGTACGGATTTTCAGTAAGAACAACCTTCTCCTTAGTGGATTTTATTGTAACCATCACCTCCACCGCGCCAACACCTTCCATATTTTCAAGCAAATTCTTCAATCGGCTCTCCAGCGCTTTTTCATACTCATCAGCATTATACTCATATACAATTTCATCAGCAGTATCCTCATCGACACTTTCTTCTTTTTCCGGAAGTGAACACCACACAAGAATAACCCCCGCCAAAATCATCACCACAAGCTTATCCATACCTATTGACTTCAGACTAAGCTTTACCTTTTCTGCTTTCTCAGATTTAAAATTCATAGTAACTCCCCTTTCGTTTACTCAATATTAACAATGACGTCACTTTGCTCAATATCATACGCAAGCGCTATTTTTTCGCTTATTTTCACACCTTCAACCGTCGTTTCATCACTCTTCCTTTCAGCATTAAGATTGATTTTTTCAATCTGTATATCATTATTTTTTTCTTTAATTGATATGCTTATGGTTCCTATATCTCCACTGTTAGCTTCATCCGGTGTGACAAGAATATATGTGAGCTGGTATCCCTCTTCCCACACTATTTCTCTTACATTTTCTTCTATTACGTCGAGCATTGTATCCTGACCTTCAACCTCATTTTGAAGCTCGGCCATCTTAAGCTTTAATTCATTCATTTCAAGAAGCTTGACAATGTCAAAATCATCACCCAGAAGATTTTTTACCGGCTGTACTAATATAAAAATCAATACAATTCCGCAAAATAGCTTTATGTACTTTTTCATATGTCCGAAATCAAATACATTTTCCACAAAGGACACAAACACCAAAAATAATGCGATACTTCTTATATATTCCATATTTCACCCCAAATTATTCGTTGCAATGCACATAATTGCAATTGATAATCCAAATAAAACAGCACAAAAGGTTACTGTTTTATATAACAAGCCTGCCCCTTTTGCCACACTGTCAACTGCTTTTACCACTCTTTTATCAGACACCGGCTGAATCAATGCGCCTGTTACTCTATACATCGCTGAAAATGCCAGAATTTTTATTATCGGCACGGCCACAATAACTACAATAAACACCAATGCTGTTGTACCGATTGCATTTTTTATAATATTTCCCGTACCTATAAACATATCCGTAGCAACATTTGCTCCGGGTACCATGCCGGTAATCTTTTGAAGCCCGTTAATCTTCGTTCCGTCAATTGCAGGTAATATCATTGTTTGAATCAGATTCATTCCTGTAAACACACCAAGCATAGTCTTTATGAACCATTTAACAAAGCTGTCTATCAGTCCTGCCAGTTTGGATATATAATCCTCATTAACCAGCGAGTTCACAAGCATCAGCACCACATATATATTAATTGCCGGAAGTATAATTACAAGCATTATCTTTTCCACAACGGTAATCGCTATCAGTATAAGCTGACAAAATCCACTTTGGCTTGTGTATGCACCGGTAAAGCCAATTGCAAGCATCAGCGACGGAATAAGTGCGGTCATAAAGTTAAGCAACATTTCCAAAGCCTCCATCACCATCTGACTTAAAGCAACAAAGCCCGATATCAGTACTGTAATAATCATACAGTAAATAGCAAAAAAGCCTGTCTCAGATATCTGCCCATTCTTAAATACTGCCGACAGATTATTTATCAATGCAAGGCTTATTGCCATTAATATAATCTTTATGACAATTTCCTTGTTGTAAATAATTTCCCCCAACAAGCCATTAAAAAATTTAGTAAAAAGCTCAAGAAATATCCCTTCCGACTCACCACTGGCAAGCTCCTTCATGGTACTTTCAAAATCAATATTATAGTCATTATCATTTATCACATCCTCAATATCTGAAAAGTCAAAAATGCTGGTATCAAAGCTATTATCCGCACCCATTTCCTGTGCATGCACCTTTCCACTCATCGTAAGTGCAAATACCGCGGTAAGCACCCATATTAATATATATTTTTTCATACTTCTAACCCAATATGCTACTTATAGTTTCAAACAATGTCACCACAACAGGCAAGGATATCGTCACCACCGTCAGTTTGCCAAATATCTGTATCTGATTTGCCATGGCACCATAGCTACAATCCCTGCATATATCCGAGGCAAACTCGGTAATATAGGATATTCCAATAATCTTAATGATAATATTGATATATGCACTATCGATGCTTATATAGCTTTTTATGGCATTAATTCCATCCACTATTGCTGACAGCTTGTTTACGCCAAACACAAACAATAGTATGCATACCGCAACACCTATCAATATCCCATATTCGCTTTTAATGCTTTTAAATGATACCGCAAATATTGCCGCAACAATTGCCAATATGGCAAGACTTATAAAACTCATGGTACACCTCTACAGCAAAAACAAACTTTTTATGGTTTCAAACAAATCATATATGTACGGCACAATCCAAAACAACACCAATATAAGTCCCGCCAGACTTACCAAAAATGAATGTTCCTCCCTGCCACTTTGTTTTAATATCTGACTTATTACCGAAACTAATATACCTACTGCTGCAATCT
>CAYWDL010000090.1:0-7809 GCA_964457015.1 uncultured Roseburia sp.
CCTCACCTGCAATAGCCTTTGCAAGCAATGTTTTACCTGTTCCCGGAGGGCCCACCAATATAACACCCTTTGGAATTCTCGCTCCAACCTCAATATATTTCTTAGGATACTTCAAGAAATCTACTATTTCCTCTAAATCCTCTTTTTCCTCTGCAAGACCGGCAACATTATTAAATGTTGTCTTGCTGTCCGTTGACATCTTTGCACGGCTCTTTCCAAAGTTGGCCATCTTTCCGCCGCCGGCAGCTCCCTGCCCATTTAGCATCACAAAAATAATAATAACCGCAATTATGGCAATACCAAACGGAAGAATTATCTCAACAAGAATATTCTCTCCTTCCACATCCTCCATGGTATAATTCTCAAACTCAAAGCTTCTCATATCTGCAAGAGCCTCATTAACATCTGAGATATAAAGCTTAATCTTCTTGGAATCCTTGAGCTCGATAGTCATAAAACCAGTCGGAACCTCCATATTCTGGTTGATGGTTATCTCTTTGATATTCTCTTCCTCTAAATCCTGTATAAAGTCTGTGTAATTATATTCCGACTTATTTTCTCCAATGGTAGCAATCATATACCATATCAATGAAATCAAAAGAATTACGACGAAATAAAATCCTAAACCTTTTGTCTGCTTGTTCATATCTTTCCTCCTTAATTTATCTATAACTCCACAATTCCAATATATGGGAGATTTCTATACTTCTGCGCATAATCAAGACCATAGCCAACCACGAATTCATCAGGTATTTCAAAGCCTGTATAATCCACAGCTATGTCCACTACACGTCTGTCCGGCTTATCTAAAAGTGTACAAAGCTTAATCGACTTAGGATTTCTTGTTTTTAACAAACTCATAAGATAACTTAATGTTCTGCCTGAATCAATAATATCTTCAATAACAATAATATTCTTATCTTCAACAGTCTCATCCAAATCTTTTACAATCTTAACTCTTCCGCTGCTGCTTGTTCCATCACCATAACTTGACACCTGCATAAAATCAATTGTCACAGGTAAATTAATTCTTTTTGCAAGCTCGCATGTAAAGAATACGCTACCCTTTAAAATACAGATAAGGTGAACCGCTTCACCCTTGTAGTCTTCATTGATTCTCTCTGCTATCTGGACAATTTTTTCATTAACATCCTCTTCTGAAATCATTACTCTAATATTTTCGCTCATTTTTCAAACCTCTACTTCTTGTATTCTAACTTAACTATCTCTTTTGTGCCTTCGGTCACTCTGAAATTGTAATTGATTCTGTGTCCAATAATCCACACAATCTCATCACCCTTTGCAAGCAGTAACACCTTATCCCTCTGTTCTCTGGGAATCTTCAAATCAATAAAAAGATCCTTTATTTTTTTCCGCGAGCCCTTATTATCAACAACAATATAGTCTCCCGTCTTTCTGGTACGAATTACCAAATTACCGTCTAGTATAACACAATCCAACCATTTAGTATAGATTTTTTCTTCATATTTATTATCTAAATCTTGCCATTCCTTTTTAGAAAATGGTGAAACTATCACTTTTTCACCATTTTCCCCCACGGAAAATTCTCCAAAATTTTCCACAACAGCAATCACTTTGCCTTTATCATCACCCCTTTGCGGCTTCGCTGATAATTTTTCAATACATACTCCATCATAGGTTCTTACTGCAACCACATCATATGGAAGATTTACGCTCTTGCCTACCTCGTTAGAAAACAGGTCCAGTACATTTGCAATGTGGGTAAATGTAATATCCTTAAGACTACCGGTAACCCCCGATACAGCTTTTCTAACAATATATTTTTGCATAACAGTATGCAAGGTCACAAATTCCGCTGCCACAATATGGGCTCTGTCTTTCTCTCTGACAACGCAGCTGTCATATAATATACCGCCCTCAGCCTCAATAAAATCATCAATTTCGCCAAGCATATGCCCTGCCATCGTAATGTGATTGGCAGCATTTGAATTAATGTTTTCCTTTGCATATGTAAGTACAGTATTTCTTATCTTATTTCGAGTGTAAATATTCTGCGAATTTGTTGCATCATTACAATAATCAATATTTCGCTCCCTCAAATACTCTTCTATTTCTTCCCTGTCCACACACAGCAGCGGTCTGATAATCTCATCACGATTCGGAGAAATTCCGCATAATCCTTTGATACCGGTTCCTCTAAACAAATTATGCAAAATCGTCTCCGCATTATCGCCTGCATTGTGCGCGACAGCTATTTTATCACTTCCGGTTTCCTTTAAAACCTTATAAAAAGCCTCATATCTAACCATTCTTCCTGCTTCTTCGCAAGACAGCTTCTGTTCTTTTGCAATTTTTTCTACATCATATGAAAATGAATAACATTTAATGTTTTTATTTTTACAAAAGTTTTCCACATATGCCATATCTGCATCGGCATCTTTTCCACGAATCATATGATTAATATGCACAACAGATACATAAATACCAAGTTCTAAAAGCACCGACAACAGGCACATTGAATCGGCACCGCCGGAAACACCTACAACCACCGACTGTCCCTTTTCAAGCATTTTATTCAGTTCCATATATTTTCTAACTTTATCTAACAATGCCTTATCCTTTCATTGGTACTAATAAACAAATTGCCACTTACATTACTATACTTGATTAAATATCCAAAATCAAGCATATTTATCCCAAATTCCCGTAACTAATACCGTCATATCATCCTCTCTTTTAGTCCCGGTTATCTCCAACGCCTTATTTAATATCTCCTTTGCCATCTCTTTAGGTTTTAAGCTTTTCAGGCCCATAATTATCTCACCAAGAGCCTCCTCCTTCTCATTTTTTTCCACCGCTTCCATAAGACCATCGGACATCATAATCACAAAATCTCCGTCATACAGCTTTTTTGTCGTACTTTCCATATCAATATATTCCTCGCCGCCTATAGGCAGTGATGTGGATTTAATCACCTCAAGCCAGTCCCCTCGTTTGACATAGGTAGATGCCGCTCCAAGCTTTACAAAATCACACATTCCCGAATACATATCAATAATTCCCATATCCACCGTGGCAGTTGCTCCTTCTTCGCCATTCAGTGTAAATATACTGTTAATCATACGCAACGCCACCTCTTCGTCAAAGCCGCCATAAGCAAATTCCTCCAGCAAATCCACTACCAATTCACTCTCCTTGTACGCCTGTATACCGGTGCCCATTCCATCAGATATACTCAAAATAGTCTGACCGGAATTCAACTCAATACAACTGAAATTATCTCCTGACACCACCTCTTCTTTGGATTTTTTGGCAATTCCATGCATAACAAAAAAGTTTGGCTCCTCCTTAAATCTGTATGTAACCTCCTCCGAACTAACCAATCTGCTTACATCATTTACCAGCTTAACATTCTTCATAAACACCTTTGCAACCAGCTTTTCAACCTCTTTTACCGTCACATTGCGCCCTCGTCTTGCTCTCATTGTAACGATAATCTCATCAATTCCCTTTTTACTGGACAACATTACAATCCGCCTCAAGATAATGCCAATTCCCTTAAGCTCTGCCTTAAGCCTTTCCTCCTGCTCCTCATCTACCCGTTTCATATCATAAGTATCGTAAGAAAAGTTTTTTAGCACCTTAGATATTTCAAATAATTGAAGCGCCATAACCTTTTTACTTTCCTTCAGCTTATTTCTGTATATTTTATTCTGCCTCATCAAAGCCGTACAATTCTTGCAGGTGCATTTGCTCAATTTCTCATGCTCACTAATATCAGTTATGTCCTCAACACACCTTGCCATTCTCTCCAATGCCCTTGAAATATGACTAATTCTTTCTTCATAGGTATTGACCATATCGAAATGTTTTTTCTTCTGCTTTTTATATGTATCCTTTTTTCTGCTTCCACCGGTTACGAAAAAATTCATAATATTATAAAATATTACAGCCAACGAAAATGCCATTATTGAAGTCGTAATTCCAAGCAATGCCGCATGTGTATCCTCGTTTTTCAGGTATACATCCGTAAGCTCCATAGCCATCATTATTCCCGCCCCGGTAAGAGCCGCCGGAAAAATATTTACCCGGTTCTTCTTTGATTCAAATATCCAAAAGGTAATGGATATTGCCATCATTATAAGTGCATATTTTGCAACAGATAAAACATCCATGGACATCGCCATTCCTATCAGCATCAATGGAAATATCGGCCATCTGATAATCCGGCTGCAGCATATTGCAATATAATATGCAATTCCTATAGGATGATACGTGTAAATAACTGCCTGCGCTGCCGCAAACCCTATCATTTGTAAAATTGTTGATTTGATAATCTTTTCTTTCACTTTTATACTCCTTTTCTGCCCTTGGGCCATAAATATTACAGTGACAAATTATAAGACTATCCTGCTATTTTTTTTGTCAAAACAATGGGTAAAAATCAAAGAATTTATAGACAAATTCATTTTCAAAACGGCATTTGAATCGAATTTACGGACGTAAGATTTTTTAGGAAATTAATACGAATTTTCTAGTGTTCATATTTAGGTGGCGTTAATACTATTTTTTATGTGACTTGGTTTTAGTTTTGAGATATTCAATTCAGAGAGATGATTTTGGAGATTTCTAATGCTTGTTCCCACGATTGTTTATTTTTATAGTCTTTTATATGTATGACAAAATTGGGGTTGTGTTCGGCTGAATGCGAACATACATTGAAAAGATTTCGTGATTTTCTTACCAGTGTAACGCAAAAAATGTAGCTTCGCTTAAGCATTGTTTGAGCAAAAGTGTCACATTATACTTTATGAATAAAATGTATGTATATTGTGACACTTGCGAGTTTGCGAAAGCGAAGCTTTATATCATCTTTGCGTTGCACTGGTTTAGAAAATAGAAATCTTTTCACGGTATGAGCGCATCAGCCGAACACAACCCCAATTTGGTCATACTTGATAAAAGACAATAATTAATCGTGGGAACATTAAGCATAAGAAATCGCACAAAATCACTCAAAAATTGAATATCTCTAAAACTAAAACCAAGTCACATATATAATATTTAATAACGCCACCTAAATATGAACACTAGAAAGCGTCGTGTTAATTTCCTAAAAAAGCGTCACTTCGTTAGTGACGCTCCATATTTTTAATTCTTAGGTTTAATTATAATCTCATCAGGATATACCAACCCAAGCCTTTTAGCTGTTTCTTCTATGTAGGCCTTAGTTTTAACATACTTAGCCTTCTCCTCAAGGTCTAAGGTACGCTCATTCTCCTCTTCAAGAATCTCCGCATACTGCTGTTCTTCTGCCTTAAGCTTTTCAAGCTTCTTTTCAAGGTTGTTATTTTGAATGCAAATAGCTACAATCACAATCATAGTTGCCGTTACAATAGCAAATACGCCAAATTTGTTAGACCTTTGCTTCTTTTCGCTTACCCTTGTGCTCACAGCTCTTTGCTTTCTCTGTGTTTTCTTCGCCATTTGCCTTCTCCTTTCGCTTCCTTAGACTCATTATAACCGCATTAATAGGTTTTTTCAAGAAAATATTCGCAAGGTAATTAATTCCATCAGAAATAATCCTAACCAAAAATTCACCTACGGATTTCTCATAAATAAATGCTCCAATAACGGCTCCAACTATAAAAAAGCCTCTTACCACACCATTATTGGTACCAAACATAACCGCAAAAAGATATATTCCTGAAACATTCCAAAATACAAAATCTTCTATATTGATAAAGATATTCAAATGTGGAACAATGCGCCTAAACACCCTTATTACGTCATAGACCCCCGATAAAATCATCCCACAGATTAATGCATCCAGAAACAACGATGCATCATTTACAACGAAATCTCCCATTACTTAAAGAGCCTCGATGTAAACGCTACTCTTTTATCACTCTTGGACTGTGTGTATGTAAAGCTGTCGAATTCTCCTTCAACATCAACCTCACCTCGTTCAAGAGTCAGTCTTTTTACGTGTAAATTTTTTCCTTTAATAGTCAATATACCCATATGTGTGTCCAAAAGCACCACATCCGGGTCAAACGATATGACATCCTTAACACCTGATATTAACCCCTGCTTACGGTCGCTTATCTGCACCTTATGATTTTTCTGTCCAGCCTTTTCTTCCATATCTAATAAACTCAACTCACTTTATGGTCTTTATTAAATATATTAAAGCTTATGCTAAATTATGCTAATTCTTTATACATCTCCTTAGCCTCTTCCTTCTTAACAGTTTCAGCTATACTTGTAACCTCCACCTTAACATTTCTTGTACCAAACTGAATTTCAATTATATCTCCGACCTTAACATTAACCGATGCCTTTGCCGGCTTATCATTAATAAGCACTCTTCCTGCATCACATGCCTCATTTGCAACTGTACGTCTCTTAATAAGTCTTGAGACTTTTAAATATTTATCCAACCTCATCCTTATTCCGCCTTCCTATTACACAAAAAGCAAAGTGCCGCATATTATGCGGCACTCACTTAAATAATTATGCTAAATTATTTCTTCTTCTTAGATGTGTTAACAGCATCCTTTAAGCCTCTACCAGCTTTAAACTTAGGAGCCTTAGAAGCAGCAATCTTCATTGTCTTACCTGTCTGTGGGTTTCTACCTTCTCTTGCGCTTCTCTTAGCAACTTCGAAAGAACCAAAGCCAACTAACTGAACTTTGCCACCTTTCTTTAATTCTTCTGTTACTACTTCGATGAAAGCCTTTAATGCCTTCTCAGAATCCTTCTTTGATAATTCTGTCTTTGCAGCCATAGCTGCTACTAATTCAGCTTTGTTCATAATTGAACTCCTCTCTGTGTAATTCATATATTTTCACACTATTGTGAATTTATCACGGGTACTCTATGTATCCTTACCCTACCTCTAGTTATAAACTTATTTGTACCATTTGTCAAGAAAAAATACTGATTTTTACGCATTTATTCAATATTTTTGTAAAAATCATAGAAATTTACAGCTTTTTTTTGAACAACTTGCCCTAAAAAGACCATATATTTAAAAGAAAGCCGACACTTTTTGTGCCGACTTTCCGCCAATTAAGCCTCCAATTGTCTCCCCAAAAACATAGCCACCATCAATGCCAGCTTACTTTCAACTTCAGTTATAGTCTTATCCTTAGATATTATTATAATACTTCCTATTACATCGCTATCAGATAAAATGTGACATATTACCTGTTCACCATCCAATATGCTCTCTCCTTCAATAATATCTATCTTCCTGTCTCCTTTTGAAGAATTAACATTTCTTCTTTCCTTCATAGACTCTTCAAGGCTTTTACTAATATTTTTTCCCAAGTCATCTTTCTTTACCCCACCGGAAACCGCAATAACCTGGTCTCTGTCCGTAATCATTACACCCATCCCTGTAATTCTGGCAATTACCTCTGCTGCATGCTTAGCATGGGCTGAAATATCCTCAATGGGTGAATATTTCTTTAATACTACCTTGCCCTCTGAATCGGTAAATATTTCCATAGGGTCACCTTCCCTAATTCTTAGTGTCTTTCTAATTTCTTTAGGTACTACAATTCTTCCAAGTTCGTCTATTCTACGTACAATGCCTGTTGCCTTCATATTTCAACTCCTTTTCTCTACTCTAAAATGCGCCAAAAACCCAGTATTTATGCAGGTTTTCAGGTTTTTAATTTACTCTGGTTACATCCCGTTCCAAGTCGATTTTATCCATTTTTTCGTTTGTCCTTGCTGGACATAAGAGGTTAGAGAACTTGGTTCGAGTTGTTGTTTTTGTTCTTTGTTAGTATCACACTTTTTGTAGAAATTATGAGT